>DAOWIP010000326.1 GCA_030640865.1 Sedimentisphaerales bacterium
GATTCTTTTATTGCCTCGCGACAGGTGCCACCTTTCTGTATTTCCCAGAGGTGCTCTTTAACCGATTTTATTTAAAGTACCAGGCACACCCCGTGCAGCGATCTTCAGTTTATCATTGTCTATTTTATATTTTACATTTTATATTTTTCTGCCTTCTATCTATACGAAATTTCTTCCCACGCGCCTTTCTTCGCCGAACTCAGCACCGCGTCGCACACTAACTGTGTTTCCAGTGCCTCGCTGAACGTCGGCGAGGTCGGCTTACCCTTGGCCAGATTCTCCAGAAAGTCCGCTATCTGATGAACAAACGAATGCTCGTAGCCGATCTGCAGTCCCGGCACCCACCACTTGTCCATATATGGCATATCGGCGTCTGTAACGTGGATGCTCCGCCACCCGCGCACTATCGAATCATCCCGATGGTCGAAGTAGCTCAGCCGATGAAGATCATGCAGGTCCCACGCGATCGAGGCATGCTCACCGTTTATCTCAAATGTGTATAGTGCCTTGTGCCCGCGGGCGTACCGCGTCGATTCAAAGTTCCCTAACGAACCGTTTTCAAACCGACACATGAACATACACGCATCGTCGATCCCTACTTTTTCGACTTTACCGGTCTCGGCGTGCATCCGTTCTTTCACAAACGTCTCTGTCATCGCGCACACTGATTTTATATGCCCGTTATGCCACATCGCTGTATCGATACAGTGTGCCAGCAGGTCCCCTGTTACGCCAGAACCAGCCGCCTTAACGTCTAACCGCCATGTCGCCATCCCACCCTGCGGTACCTGTGCCGATATCGTCCAGTCCTGCAGAAAGTTCGCTCTGTAGTGGAATATCCGGCCCAGCCGTCCTTCGTCGATCAACTGCTTGGCCAATGTTACCGCCGGCACCCGCCTGTAATTAAACGACACCAGGTTAGGCACTCCTGCTTTTTCCACAACTTCTACCATCTCACGAGCCTGTTTTCCGTTCAGTGCCAGTGGTTTTTCGCAAAGGATTGCTTTACCTGCCTTGGCCGCCGCCATTGCGATCTCGGCATGTACGTTATTCGGTACACAGATATCGACTAAGTCGATTTCATCGTCCTCGATTACTTTGCGCCAGTCGGTCGTATATGACCGATAGCCCCACTGATCCGCAAAGGCCTTGGCCTTGTCCTCTTCCAACCCGCATACCACATGCAGCACCGGCTCGTACGGCAGATCGAAAAAGTGATTAACTTTGCAATAGGCGTTCGAGTGCGTCCGCCCCATAAAACCGTAACCGATCAGTCCAACATTTATCTTCTTTCTCATCAGTTTACCTCCATGGATTATGTTCCATCAGACATATTCTATTCACTTTAAACTATATTTATAAGTGTTCACGTAATTTTTCCTTACCAGACCCCTAAGGGGTCATAACAATAATAGCCGCGGTTGCAGGCCGAAGGCCGAAACCCGTGGTAAAGTTCACAAAAGATTTTCAACCCCATAGGGGTTGAACAAAATACCTTGACGGTAAAATGACAGTTAATGTTAATAAAAATACCGCGTGGGCTAAGCGCCCACCCTGCAAAACTGCTTCAGGAACGAGCTATGACAGACAATTCAGTCCCCCATCCAGCGTAGCTTATGGCTTGTCTAAATGGATAAGTAAGAGGTGAGATTATTTGTGTGAACATAGCGGGTAATTCCTGGGCCAAAAATGGCTGTAGATTTTTGTGAAAATATGTATTATTCTGTTTATGAATGCTCTTTGGGATGGTATCAGATTCGACGATTTGCGGGCAATCAAGCTTGTTGATACGCAATAAATTTAGTAGAGCAAATACCATAGCAAAGGGTGCTTCCCAATAGGTTTCATGTGAAAGAATAGTAATAGTCTGTAATCCCATTTTTCCTAAGATGTAATTCAATGCATCCTTGGAAAAAAAGTTCAGATGATCTCGCATATTTAACATATTCCAAAGATGCCCGAAAAGGCGTCCTTCGACACATTGCCAATTAGGCATTTCAAGAAAAATAATGCCTCTTGAAGAAATACGAGCAATAATATGTCGTAAGAAGCTAAGAGGGTCAGGCAGGTGCTCAATAACATCAAAAGCGACAATAGCGTTATAATCTTTACGACTGGAATCAAGATATTCGATTTTGCCGTTGAAGCAATAAATACCCAATTCATTGCGAACATAATTGCAAACGGATTCGGACAAATCGACGGCTTCGACATCAAAACCTTCTTCGTGGGCCAAACGCGTAAATTCACCTGTTCCACAACCAATTTCTAAAATTCTTCCGCCTGGTGGTACGTGAAGTTTTAGTGCTCTTAATCGACGTTTTGCCACTTTATGCAACCTGCATTTTCCCCAATTCCTTCTTTTGATAAATTCGTAATTGTATAATTGGCGGTTGACAACGATGTCGGATATTTCCGATGTTTCCGATTTGTAAACCAAGCCACAATGGTTGCATCGTACTAAATTAAAATGCGTTGTAGCAAACAAAAAGCGATTGTCATTAGCACAACATATTGGGCATGTCAATATTTTCATGTTTCAATTCCGTTGTCACGCCGGATGCCCTCTCTCTAGAATAGAATTATTTTTGGTGCCTCCTTTCTGCGTAGCAGAGAGGTGCTTTAACCGGTTTTCTTAAAAGTGGGAGGCACACTCAGTGTGGTGATCTTATTCGTTATTGGGTCTTCGTCATTGATTCCTCATTCTGGTTTCTTAATTCGTCATTCTCTTGCAGGGTGGCGTCTTACCACACGCGGTCTTCTATCCGATGTTTAACTCTTTCTGTATTCAACATTTCTTTAATTCGACGTTCGGTGTTGAATGTTCGATGTTCTTTTCTTCTGTCTTCTGTCTTCTGTCTTCTGATTTCTGATTTCTGATTTCTGATTTCTGATTTCTGACTTCTGACTTCTGACTTCTGACTTCTGACTTCTGACTTCTGACTTCTGAC
>DAOWIP010000524.1 GCA_030640865.1 Sedimentisphaerales bacterium
ACAGATTGCTTTCTTTCGCCCTTTCAGGGCTAATTAAAGAAAAGAACCCCCCGATCCCCGCCTACGCGAGAACATGTTTTACATCGGGGGCTACTTAAAAGATAATCGCGGGCCACAGGCCCGCCCTACTTAAGAACCCCCGCTTGAGAGCAGGGGCTAACAAGGACAAGAACCCGTGAACGATTAATGTTTTGTCTTCGTGTCTTTCCTTTCTTCGTGGTGGCTGCGGCGGGAAATCAAAGATCGGCTCTTGCGAAGGCGGCGAAAAACAAAGAGTTTAAGGTGATGTAAGAATAAAAGGTGGGAAAGGTTAGAAGTCGTGCCATAGGCAGATTCGCCTTTGGCGAAGTGTGAAAGGTGGGAAAGAAAACAAATAGTTATCAAAAAACTTTATGTCGCCCTTACAGGCGCTCAAAATGTTTGCTCGCTTCGTTACCCAGGGCGGTTGCCCTGGGCCAATCTATTTTGCCCTTTCAGGGCTTTGGATTCCCGCCTTTACGGGAATGACAGTTTTAATTCCTCTAAGCAAGCGAAAAGGTGGCCCCCAATTTTATATAGGGTGGGCACCCGTCGAGCCATCCACCTCGAATACTTGGTGGCTGCCACCCAGTCGGGTGAGTAAATGGTGGGCACGGCCCACCCTACTTATAGAACCCCCCGATCCCTGCCTTTTCAGGGACATGTTTTACATCGGGGGCTGATAAGAAAAACCTCCGACATAAAGTCGGGGGCTAATGAAGAGAAGAACACCCGCCCCCGCCTTCGCGGGGACATGCTTAACAGCAGGGGCTACTAACAAACCCGTGAACGGTTACAAAAAAATTAACTAATACCATCGCCTGTCCCGCGGACAGATGCTGCCACACATCGTTGAAACAGCAAAAAAAACATCCGGCGATAATTTACCTTGCTTAAGCGAGATGTTAATGGTATTAATTAGTTGCTGTTGCGGAAAGCGTGTATCTCCGGCGTATCGTCGGGAAATTACGTAAAGAACATAATAAAACACGGCCGACACGGCCGCGGCACACTATATTTCATCTTCCGCAACAAGAACTGATTATATTTTGTCGAACAGTTACCATAATTTATACGCATCGCGTATGGGAATTCCCGCGAGCGAGACCGTAACATTTTGTCGTAAGGTTACTTACCCGCGAACTAACTGGAAGACTCAAACGTGAGCACTATTATCCGGAGGTTAATTAATAATGGGCGGAATCAGAATCGCGATAGCAGGAGTAGGCAATTGTGCGAGTTCGCTGCTGCAGGGGATCGAATATTACAAAGATAAGAAAAAAGAGCAGGCTGTCGGCTTGATGCACTGGGAAATAGGAGGGTATAAGCCGGGCGACATCGAAGTGGCGGCGGCGTTCGATATCGACAAGAGAAAAGTGGGTAAAGACATCAACGAGGCGATATTCGAGCGGCCGAACTGTACGGCGGTGTTCTGTAATAATATGCCGAAAACAGGTGTGAAGGTGCGGATGGGCCGAGTGCTCGACGGCATATCAGAACATATGAAGGAATATAAAGATGATTATACATTCATACCCAGCGATGAGCCGGAAGCGACAGGCAAAGATGTGGTCAGGGAATTGAAGGAGTCGGGAGCAGAGATTCTGTTGAATTATCTGCCGGTTGGCTCGGAAGCAGGTTCACGTTTTTATGCCGAATGCGCACTGGAGGCTGGTATTGGATTTGTCAATAATATTCCGGTGTTCATCGCGAGCAACCCGGAATGGGCAAAGAAATTCGAGGATAAAAAGATACCGATTATCGGCGATGATATAAAAGCTCAACTCGGAGCGACGATCACGCACCGGATACTAACGGACCTGTTTAAGAAACGCGGAGTGAAACTGGAACGAACATATCAACTCAATACCGGAGGGAATACCGATTTTCTGAATATGCTGAACCGCAGACGGCTGGCCTCAAAAAAGGAATCGAAAACGGAGGCAGTCCAATCAGTTACAGCCCATAAGCTGAACGAACGCAATATTCATATCGGGCCGAGCGATTATGTGCCGTGGCAAAACGATAACAAAGTGTGCTTTATCCGAATGGAAGGCAAACTGTTCGGAGATGTTCCAATGAACCTGGAGTTGCGGCTTAGTGTGGAAGACTCGCCAAATTCGGCGGGAGTGGCGATCGACGCGATCCGATGCTGCAAGCTGGGCCTTGAACGAGGCATTGGAGGAGTACTGTATTCGCCGTCGGCGTATTTCGCGAAACATCCGCCACGACAGTACACAGACGATGAGGCATACCTGATGACAGAAGAGTTTATCCAGGGCAAGTGCGCCAGATAGAGGGTGGAGAGTAGAGGGTAGAAGAAGAATTTAACATCGAGCGTACAATATTCAACATCGAATAAAATCGCCAAACGGAGCGTACCTCCTATCAGGAGAACGATCAATGAATCGACGGCAGTTTTTAAGAAACACATTCGCGGCAACGCTAACATACAGTCTGTCCGGTTGTGGGGGGGCAGGCAAGGGCCTGTTTAAGAAGGAGAAAAATAAGCAGCCGCAGCCTAATATTCTGTTTTG
>DAOWIP010000193.1 GCA_030640865.1 Sedimentisphaerales bacterium
AGCGACATTTGTGCCCGCTCTCCATATCGATATGCCATGATAAGACCTCCTTGTCTGTTGTTGTCTTAATACCAGTTGCATTGTAACATATCGGGTAGTAAAATAAACAAATTACTATTATTAATTGCGACACAGCCTGGTTGCCCTGGGTTAGTCTATTTTGCCCTTTCAGGGCGAATAAAGAGAAGAATCCCCCGATTTTACATCGGGGGCTATTTAGAAAACGCGTGGGTCAGAGACCCACCCTACGAGATTTCAATTAGCCGATAGTTAGCGAGGCGATTGCCCAACAGGCGATTGCCTCACCGCGGCCGATGGGGCCGAGGCCCTCGTTGGTCTTGGCTTTGATGTTGACGGCGGTCTGGTCGAGGTCGAGCTGTTCGCTGAGGTTCTTCAGCATGGCCGACTTATAGTCGCTTAATTTGGGTTTTTCAGCAATGATGGTAAGATCGACGTTCACAGGGCTGAAACCGGCGTCCCTGATTTTTTTGAGCGCCAGTTGCAGCAGGACGGCGCTGTCGATGCCCTTATAATCAGGGTCGGTGTCGGGAAAATGTTCGCCTATGTCGCCCAGGCCCGCTCCGCCCAACAAAGCATCGATCACGGCGTGAAAGACCACATCAGCGTCGCTATGGCCGACCGATCCCTTCTCGAAAGGGACCGACACGCCAGCCAGGATGAGCCTGCGGCCTGGTTCGAGCCGATGCAGGTCATAGCCCTGGCCCACACGTACAATAGTTTTTTTCGCGTTTTTCATAGCAAAACCAACAGCAGGCAATATTACCAGAAAACGCTGTGAAAGCAAGTGGGTTATCATTAAACTTGTATTTCAAAATGATTTATGCTATCCTAAAGATTTGGCAATTTCGCCTATAGTGAGGTGGCGTAGCCACTTTTTCTTGTAATCAACAGGAGATGTATATGACTATCGAAGGTGATTTTTCGAGGGAGACATGGCGGGTTTTTCGGATAATGGCGGAGTTCGTGGAAGGGTTCGACGAATTAAGCAAACTGGGCCCGGCGGTATCGATTTTCGGCTCGGCCCGCACTCAGCCGGATAACCAGTATTACCAGTTGACCGAGCGGACGGCGGCAAAACTGGTCCAAAACGGTTTCGCTATCATTACCGGCGGCGGGGGCGGGATTATGGAAGCGGCAAACAAAGGAGCGTTCGAGGCCAAAGGCAAAAGCGTGGGACTCAATATCGAGATTCCACAGGAACAAATACCTAACGAGTACCAAAACCTTTCGCTGAGCTTCCGGTACTTTTTCGCCCGCAAAATGATGTTTATGAAATACGCCCAGGCATTCGTAATTCTGCCGGGCGGGTTCGGAACAATGGACGAGTTCTTCGAGTCGCTTACATTGATCCAGACACTAAAAATGGAGCGATTTCCAGTAGTGCTGATGGGCAGTGAGTACTGGAAAGGACTGCTCGACTGGATCGAACACGCGATGATAAAAGACGGTACGATTTCCAAAGAAGATGTATCGCTCTATACCCTGACCGACGATCCGGAAGAAGTGGTCGATATTCTCCAGAAGTCCGGGGGGCCGAAATGGATTGAACCCGGCGGAGTAGTAACGTTCAAGGCTAATAGTGTATGAGTGTATGGGTGTATGGGTATAAGAGTATAAGAGTAGATGGGTGGATTTAGATTATGGATATATTGCCGGCGATTGATTTGCGTGATGGTAAGTGTGTACGCCTTTTGCAGGGCGACTACGAACGGCAAATCAATTATAACGACGACCCCGTGGCCCAGGCGCAAACCTTCGAGCAACAGGGGGCAAAATGGCTGCATGTAGTCGATCTGGACGGAGCAAAGCATGGAAAACATTACAATATCGATACCCTGAAAAAAATCAGGGAGAAAACCACGCTCAATATCGAAATAGGTGGAGGTGTTCGCACAGAAACGTCCGTTAAATCGCTGCTTGAGACAGGCATTACACGAGTGATCGTCGGGACAAAAGCACTGGAAGAGCCGGAATGGTTCGAACAGTTAGTACATGATTATCCGGGCAAGATCGTACTGGGACTGGACGGACGTGCCGGCAAGGTCGCTACTCGTGGATGGATGGAAACAACCGAAACAACTGTAATGGATATGGCCGAG
>DAOWIP010000438.1 GCA_030640865.1 Sedimentisphaerales bacterium
ATCCGGGCTTACCTCGGAGCAGAAAAGCAGAGGATATTTTGTCGGCAAATATGTTCAGATACCCTTGTTACGACTCTCGGATTTTCCTCAGGGTATAAGCTTGACCGTGTTCGGCCTGAACAGCAAAGGCGTCCTGACCGGCTCGGAGGCCGGCGAAAACCAGACCTTCTGGCGGGTTGGTGAGCATAAAAGCGGATTAGTTGACATTGACCAGGCCATCTTGGTCGATTTTAATGAGTTGCAGAAATTCTCACTAATGGATGGCCTGACTGACGGCCGCCCGCCCCGAACCAGTGAAATTCGCGTAAAACTCAGGCCCGGAATCGACATAGATACCGCCCGCATGGAAATATCTGCTCTCTGGAAACACTTTGGCCTCGAAAAACACAAAGATGCGGACTCTCAGATGCTTGCCTCTCTTCTGCAGGACGTTACAATTCAGACCTGGCGGCAGTATAGACATGATTTCATCGCGCCGATGGAAAAAGAAAAATCGCTTATGATTGTCGTTTTTTGCATGATCGGTTTAGTCGCGGTTTTTATTGTTTTCGCGATTTTTTATATGATAGTTACGGAAAAAATAAAAGATATTGGTATTATTAAGAGCTTGGGCGGTTCCCGCTGGGCACTGGCCCAGGTATTCCTCGGCTATGGTGCGCTCGTGGGAATTGTGGGGGCTTTGATGGGGACGGCGATAGGATGGACCATCGTCGTCAGGAGTAACGATATTGAAGGCTGGCTTAACAGGCATTTTGGGTTTCGGCTTTGGGACCCGGAAATATATGCCATTGACAAAATACCTGATACGGTGGACGTAACCCAGGCAGCGGTGATCGTCGCCATAGCGATAATGGCCGCCGTCTTTGGCGCAGCCGTGCCCGCTCACCGTGCCGGGCAACTTGTAGTTGTCGAGGCGCTCCGTGTCGAATAATCGACCGGCCGGTGTGTTTATTAGCCCCCAACGAGTGGCAGCCACCGAGTCTTCGAGGTGGATGGCGTGTTTTAGTAGGGCGGGCCTGTGGCCTGCGTAATAAATAAGGATTGTGGCAGTAAAAAAAATGTCTGACAACAATAACATTATCATCAGCGCCCGAAACATACATAAAACCTATTCTATTGGACGCACTCAACAAAATGTTCTACAAGGAGTCAATTTAAAAGTTCAACGCGGTGAATTCGTCGCAATAATGGGCGCCAGCGGCAGCGGCAAAAGTACCCTTCTACATATCCTGGGATTATTGGACCGTCCAGACAAAGGACAAGTCTTTTTCGAACAACGCGAGGTCTTCAGTCTCAGCTCCGGCAAGCAAGACCATATCCGCAGCCATGACATCGGTTTTGTCTTCCAGTTTTATCACCTATTGCCCGAACTGAACGTAGAAGAAAATGTTATGCTGCCGATTATGGTGGATTCTTCCGTCTTTTCCTGGCTTCGGCGGCATCGGCAAGGGCGACAGCAGGCCCGCGAAATGATTGCCGCCGTCGGTCTGAAAGGCAAAACAATCCGCAAACAAACTCCCGCCACCCTTTCCGGCGGCGAACGACAGCGAGCCGCCCTGGCAAGAGCGCTGGTCCAAAAACCACGACTCCTTCTGGCAGACGAACCCACCGGAAACCTTGACTCCACCGCCGGCAAAGCCATTCTGGAACTTCTTGCCCGGCTGAATCGGGCAGGTCAGACAATCGTTATGGTAACACACGACAAGGAAATCGCCGATAAGGCCCATAGAAAATTAACTTTGCGCGACGGTAAAATTTGTTAAAATGGACGCCAGCTTAAGAATCCCCCGATTTTACATCGGGGGCTAATAACCGCGTGGGTTAAGAACCCACCCTACAAGAATAAAAGGTGGATTATGGGCTTAAAAATCTGGCTTAACGATGGTTTGGTGGATGAAGCAGAGGCTAAGGTCTCGGTTTTCGATCATGGCCTGCTTTACGGCGATGGAGTTTTCGAGGGTATCCGGGTCTATGATGGTAAAATATTCGAACTGGAAGCACACATAAATCGGCTTTACGCTTCGGCCGGCGCCATTCGCCTGACAATCCACAAAGACAAACAGACACTCATAAATAATACACACGCCACAGTCAAGGCGAATAACATCGCCGATGGTTATATCCGGCTGGTGGTTACTCGAGGGATTGGTACACTCGGATTGAATCCTCTTATCTGTAAGAAGGGCCAAATCATCATCATTGCCGATACTATCCAGCTTTATCCCCCGGAACTATACGAAAACGGCCTTAAAGTTATCAGTGCCAGCACTATCCGCAATCATCCACTAAGTTTGAATCCTCAGATAAAGAGCCTCAACTATCTCAACAATATTATTGCCAAGATCGAGGCCCTGGACAATGACATGCTCGAAGCGATTATGTATAATCACGAGGGCTATGTAGCCGAAGCGACCGGCGACAATGTTTTTGCCGTTCGGGACGGTATAATTATTACGCCCCCGACCAGCGCAGGCTCATTGGAAGGGATTACCCGCCGGGCCGTGATTAAACTGGCCCGGGAAAACAGTTATGAGGTCATCGAGCAAAACCTGACCCGCTATGACCTGTATGCCGCAGAGGAAATATTTCTGACCGGGACGGCGGCGGAAGTTATCGGGGTCGTGGAGATCGACGGCCGAAGAATCGGTGCCGGACGGCCCGGAGCAATCACGAAAGAACTACTCGAAAAGCTTGAAGAATATGCCCGCAGTTAATATATTATCGCAAACAAATAACCTCCTCGCCGAAGAAATGACAAAAGTCAGGGAGTGTTTTGAGAAACAACTCCATGACAGCCTCCTTGTCAAAGGGCTTGCTCCACATATTGAAACCCAATTACACAGCCTAATCACAGAGATGATCGGACAATTGGGTATTTTTCGCGGGAAAATGCTGCGGCCTACTCTGGTTTTGCTTTGCGGCAGAGCCTGCGGTTCCCTTAACCACCAACACCACGTTATTGCCGCTGTAATCGAGATGGTTCATCTGGCTACCCTGGTCCACGATGACGTTCTCGACGAGGCTGATTCACGGCGGGGGGGAGTTACTCTTAATGCCCTGCATGGTAATGAGGCCGCTGTGATTTTGGGCGATTTAATGTTCAGCCACGTTTTTCAGCTTTGCAGTTCGTTAGATTCTCAAACGTTCGGCCGACTGATCTCCGGCACCACCAACACCGTTTGCGGCGGTGAACTCTGGCAATTGTACAACCGCGGCAATCATAAACTGACTGAACAAAGCTACCTCGATATCATCACCTGTAAAACCGCAAGCCTTATGGCCCTTTGCTGCCATCTTGGGGCTATGGCCAGCCGGGCGCCGGAAGACGTCTGCCGTCTTTTCAACTCATTCGGATTAAACCTCGGAATTGCTTACCAGATTATGGATGATGTTACCGATCTGGTAGGCGATGAAAATTCCGCCGGCAAAACGCTGGGCACAGACCTGACTCTTGAAAAAATTACTCTGCCCTGTATCCATTTCCTGCAAAACGCCTCGCCGGACGATAAAAAATGGTGGGACGAGACGGTCAAATCAGACCCTCGCCTGACTCCTCAACAGCCCCAAGAACATCAGGAACTAATAAAAAGACTTCGTCAAACCGGTAGTCTCAAATATGCCCGTAAGCTCGCCGCCGAATACATCAAAAAGGCCGAGCAAAATCTCGATGAGGCAAGACATACACTTTCATCTGAAATCGATCAGCCGGACAATAATAAGGCAGGGCTCCGGCAGGGAATATGGGAACTGCTTTTGGAACTAACGAGAAGAATTTTATGATTTTGGACTGGTTCAGCGAGGCTCTTTCAGGGCAGCAGAGAGAACGGGCTGGTTTTTCCGGTTGACCAAGAGCGTTGCCATAGGCTGATTTGTTAGCTACCATCCACTTTCGTCCCGATTTTATCGGGACTGTAGTGGCTGCCACCCAACCGAGATTGCCAAAAGTCTGCTTGAGTTCGTATAGTGAAGCAGGACTAACCCCCAGTAAAACCGGGTGCTAAATAATGGATTCCTGCCTTCGCAGAAATGACATAAAAAATCGCGTGAGGCCCAGGCCCACCCTGCAAGACTTCGGCTTTATCAGGATAAGTTTAATAGATTTCTCCACTCCGTGACGCTAACGCGTCCCTCCGGTCGAAATGACGGTGTGGGGTGGTAAGCTTTGTTTCCGGCAAAGTGGGAGCAAGTGCTTCATTTGGCTAAAATGTTACGAAATTTC
>DAOWIP010000081.1 GCA_030640865.1 Sedimentisphaerales bacterium
ATTATGTCGAAGAAAAATCGGGTAGTAGTGGCGATGAGCGGGGGGGTTGACAGCAGTGTGGCGGCTGAACTGCTGCTGCGAAGCGGCTGCGAGGTAACAGGGGTATTTATGTATCTGGGCAGTATGGCCTCGCGATACGATACAGGCCTGGCCGATGACGGAGACGAAAAGGTCCGTCACGTTAGGGAAGCCGCCTCACATTTAGGGATCAAACTTGAAGTCCTGGACCTGCAAGAAGACCTGGAACATATCATTGATTATTTCGTAGATGAATACCGACACGGCCGAACCCCTAACCCCTGCGTGATGTGCAACCGGCAGTTGAAATTCGGTAAGCTTATGGACTATGCCGCCGAGCAGGGGGCCGACTACTTCGCTACCGGACACTACGCGCAAATACAAACCGTTTCAGATGACAACGACAAAAAACAGTTGTGCCGGGGAATTGATAGAACCAAAGACCAATCTTATGCCCTGTTTGATATCTCACGCGACAAACTGGATAAGATTGTTCTGCCGCTTGGCGAATATACTAAAAAACAGGTCAGGGAATTGGCCGAACAGATGAACCTGCCAGCCGTCGATCAGGATGAATCGCAGGAGATTTGTTTTGTCCCGGACGACGATTATGCCCGGCTGGTGACGGCACGGGCACCGGAATTGTCCCGGCCCGGCCCGGTGGTCAATACCAGCGGCGAAACACTCGGCGAACATCAGGGTGTTTTTCATTATACCATCGGACAGCGACGGGGCCTGGGAATCGCCCTTGGAGAACCGGCATACGTTGTTGGATTGGATGCGGCAAGTAATACGGTTGTACTGGGCAGTCGTGAGGAATTGTTACGGCAACGCCTTTGGGCCGACAGGGTGAACTGGTTAACCGACCCGGTCCCGACAGAACCGTTTGTCGCGATAATACAAATCAGATACAATCATCGCGGTGCGGCTGGTATGATTACGCCATTGGCCGATGAAAGCGGACGGTGTAACCGAGTGATGGTCGATTTTGCCGAACCGGTCAGCGCGATTACGCCGGGGCAGGCAGCGGTTTTTTATAGTGAGGACGACCAGGTCCTTTTGGGCGGCGGCTGGATCGCCAATGTAGCACAAGCTTCCAGCTTGTGATTATTTTTATTCTCAAGCAGGGATGCTTGAGCTACATTGAAGGGGCAGTCGCGTAGGACGGGCTTTAGCCCATGCTGTCTTTCTACTTGCAACCATTTTTATTCGACCCCTACAGGGTCGGAAAAAACTGTCGCACAAGCTAACCACGGGTTCCGGTCGCTACGCTCCCTGCACCCGCGGCTATTATTGTTAAAAGCCCTTTGGGCTTGGCGGGCACGGCCCGGGCTACTTTTTGTCCGGGCTACGCTTGTCAGGCAATCTATCCACATCAAAAATACCTTCGGGAAATTCAGTATCAGTTCGCAGATATACTGTTTTAATCGCAACAACTTTCAATGGACTATCTTGATAATCTTTACGAATGCCTGTCTGCTTTTCAACAATGATCCTGGGGTACCAATAACCATTCGGTGCCTCAATAAACTCGGTAATCTCCATGTCTATAATCGACCCATCCCTGATCTTTTCCGGCTCAACATCTGCCAGCCAACCCTTATCTTTTTGCCACTGGGCATCCGGCCGCCATTCAGTAACCTTCCGCCGGCAAATATAGTCTCTCTCCGGGTCAAGATAATAAAGGAATCTGCCGGGCAGGCTAACTCTTCCACGATATATACTACCCTGCTGTAGCAGCTCGATACAAATCAGATTGTTTTCCCTGGCGTAGTCATCTTCTATTACATGTCCTTTTTTGCCGATAAGGGGCCAGGCAAGCCATCCAAGGTGATTACATGGCATATAACTCACACTATTGAAATTGGATTTATAATGCTTGCTAAGCTCTCCCCAATTACCTTTATCATCTTTGTTGATTGAGCACGAATATTCACCATCATATAAATTGATTGAAATAAGTCCCTTTTTGTCATAGTGTACCCGGGACCATTCGAGCAATGACTCAAAAGAATCGCCCAGTTGTTTTTTATGCTCCGGCCATGCTTTCTCAATTCCTTCTCCTCGATTGAAAACAAAATGTCCCTCCAGCCGGTGTTTTCGCCCCAACTTATAATCAACATGAACTGTGTCTATGAAATCGCACAGTGATACGCGTGTTATAACAGCAATGTACCGCTTGGTTGCATTGGTTCGGTGTTGGCGATACTTGTCCCATATCGCCTGGTAATCTTTTTTTGGCAGTTTGTCGATAATTCGCGTGTCTCGCGGCACACCCAGGTCATAAATATCCGCCGGACCGGTTTGCGGATAATCAAAAGTCATTTCGCCATCAATTACCGTATTACCATTTGCATCAGTAGCCTTTGACTCGATGGCATAAAGTAATTTGGATTCCGGCTCAATATACAGCCGCACAAAACAACTTACTACATTATCCTGCCCTGCAGAATCTTGCCCCACCGGCGGCGATAGAGATGTTTCCTGAATCTGGACTTCCTTTCCCATATATTTACCACGTTTAGTAATAATCTCGGCCCCCTGTTCTTTCAGCATCCTATACATGCTCTCCACCAACAAAGCCGGCGATGACATATGCAAGGGCAAATCGTCCTCGTAAAGATAATCTATGGTAATGCTGTTGTTTTGCGGATCATATTCATATCTTTTGTGTTCCTTACAATTCATAAGCCTGATTTTGCCGTTATCCTCTTTTGCGGCACTGATTTTTGTCTCATACCCGATCCACAACTCGACAACTCCCTTTATCTTCCCTTCGAAGCCGCGACCTGATGTATGCATCCACGGTACATTATTCATCGCTTCGGTAATATCGGCAAAGGCAATGGTCGTTATATCCACGGGACCGCCGAACTGGTTTATGCCAACTATCACCGCAATAACTATTAGGGCCGCGGTCGTCAATTGAGTTATTCTGCTTTTCATTATTATTCTCCAGATATTCGGCTTAATGTCAGCCGGTTTTGACTTTGTTTTCTCTTTCAGTTTTTCCAGAATATCACCGAGAATCCTTTTATCCATCTCGCTGCCGGCAGTAAGGTTTAACCTGTTATGCCTGACTAACTTTTCAATGTTTTTTGCGGGTTTCATTTTTCCATCTCCCCATTCAACATTGACCGTAATTTGTCCAATCCATACCTGTATCTGCTCTGGACGGTATTTATCGAAATATTTTGCGACCGGGCAATTTCTCCGTATCTTATGTCATATTGCAGGTGCAGGACAATTACTTCTCGCTGTTCGTATGGAAGCTGCCCAAGGCAGTCATTCAATTGCCGTGCCCGCTCTCTGAAGATAAGAGATTTGTCCGGCCCGTTTGAGTTCGATTTGATTAACTCCGCCTCATCCAGCCCCAGTGTTCGTTGTCGGTGTCTTGTTCGGATTATATTACGTGCCCGATTGGCGACACAGGTAGCGAGGTAGCCCTTGAGGCTTCCTTTCAACCGAAAGGTTCCGGCAGAGTTCGTAAAGGAGACAAAAACATCGTGTACAACGTCTTCAGCGGAGCTTTCATCATTCAAAATAGTAGCTGCCAGCGAGAGCAGATCATCCTTGTAATTCTCATATATCCGGCACAGGGCCTTCCTGCTGCCATGATTAAATCTCCATACGAGTAATTTGTCTTCCAGCATTAATGAACCAATCATATAATCCAAAAATCGATCGATTATTACTTATACAACAATCGAAACAACCATTTTAGTCTAAATTAAGTCAAATTTATTTCATAATCCATATAAGGCTGTATTATAATGTATAATGTGGTTTGTTTTATCACGGTTTTTACCCCCTGATTTTACATCAGGGGTTAGTAAGAGACCCCCGCTTAACGGCAGGGGCTGGTAAAGAACCCCCGATATAAAATCGGGGGCTAAGTACCGAGGAAAGCACCTCTCTGAAATACAGAAAGGTGCCACTCGGCGGTACAGATAATTGCAGGCGGGACGCCTGCGGTACGACTATGAGACGAATAGCGGAATCAAATTTGTGTAGCAATAAAAAGTGCGGCCTGATCATTCAGCCCGGTGCTGTGGGCGATGGTATATTGACCCTGCCGCTGGCCCGGCTGCTCCGGCAGGAGTGGCGGCTGGACCATATCGATATAATGGGACATACGGAAAAGATGGGATATTTGCAGGGACGTAGCGATATAACCCGGATTATCTCAATCGACGATGTGAAGCTGCATCAGCTTTTTCACGACAGCAGCACCTTTAATCCATTGGAGAATGACTCCCTGATTGATGTGTTCCGTAATTATGAGCTGATTGTGAGCTTTCTATCGGACGAAAAGGGCCATTTTGAGCAAAATTTAATCTATACCGCTATGACGACCCACGCCGCTGATGTGGTAACAATACAACTTATCCCACCCGGCGATTATGTCGAACACGCGGCCCATTTCTTTATGGAGCAGTTCATATCAGAGTTGCCGCACTCACAAGTTACTATATATCCTGAAGTTATGGAGGGTCAATTGATTCGCCCCCGCCCGGACGACGCCGAGAAGGGCTGGTCGATACTCAAGGCTGTGGGTGTTGGCTCCGACCCCAAACCGACGATTGTGGCAATCCATCCCGGTAGCGGTGGTGCGGAAAAATGTTGGCCATTGAAAAACTATCAAGACCTGTCAGAACGGCTGAAAAAACAGGGGTGTCAGCCGATTATGCTGCTGGGGCCGGTAGAGCAGGAGCGATGGGGACAGTTGCCGGCAGATGAATTAAAAGCGCAAGTGCCGCTGTTACAAGGACTAACGTTAGATGAGGTGGCGGCGGTTTTGAGCTGCTGTAGCGGCTATGTCGGTAACGATAGCGGGATAAGCCACCTTGCCGGTGGGATGGGGTTAGGGACAGTAGCGATATTCGGGCCGAGTAACCCGCAAAACTGGCGGCCATTAGGTGAAAAAGTGCGGGTATGCGTCGGGGCAGGCAAGGTTAAAGATGAATGGGCCACAGTAAATGATGTTCACAAACAGTTGGCAGATATGATCTAACCGAAGATTTAAAAATCCTGTCCCAAAGAAAAATTTTAAAAATAAGTTGCATAGAAAATCAGGTAAGTTATGATACTGGTCGCTAAGCGGGCGTAGCTCAGTGGTAGAGCGTCACGTTGCCAACGTGAATGTCGTGAGTTCAAGTCTCATCGCCCGCTTTTTTTTATAGGAGAGCATAAGTAATGTCAGAAAACGCAG
>DAOWIP010000211.1 GCA_030640865.1 Sedimentisphaerales bacterium
AGCGACATTTGTGCCCGCTCTCCATATCGATATGCCATGATAAGACCTCCTTGTCTGTTGTTGTCTTAATACCAGTTGCATTGTAACATATCGGGTAGTAAAATAAACAAATTACTATTATTAATTGCGACACAGCCTGGTAGCCCTGGGCTAATCTATTTTGCCCTTTCAGGGCGTAAGAGTCCCCCGATCACATCGGGGGCTATCTGATTCTATAAAGTTTTGGCCGGTGGTTCCACAATAATATTGTCGATCAGGCGGGCAGGGCCGATTCGGACGGCAAGGGCGATGAGCACGGGACGGTCGATTTCGGCGATTGGCTGAAGTAAGTCATTGTCAACAATCGAGATATAATCGATGTGGGCATCCGGTTGCTTTTCAATAATGAGCCTCATAGCTTCGATAATTGTATTTGTATCAGTGGTACCGTCAGTAACCATTTCGCGGGCACGGCTGAGGGCCTGATTCAGGCAGAGGCCCCGGCTGCGCTGTCCGGGATTAAGGTAATTGTTGCGGCTGCTGGGCGCCAAGCCGCCGGTTTCGCGGACGGTGGGGCAGGAACGGACCTCAACGGGCATGTTCAGGTCGGCGACCATACGGCGAATAACCGCAAGCTGCTGAGCGTCTTTTTGGCCGAACCAGGCGATGTCAGGCTGAATGATATTAAAGAGCTTGGCGACGATAGTGCAAACACCACGAAAATGGTCGGGCCGGGATGTACCGCACAGGTGGTCGGTGATCTTTTCAACATTGATCCAGGTGAGATTTTCCCGCGGGTATATTTCCGCGGCAGTTGGTGCGAAGATCAGATCGACACCGAGATCGCGGCAGGCACGGCAGTCAGCCTCGAAATTACCGGGGTATTTATCCAGGTCCTCATCAGGGGCAAATTGGGTCGGGTTGACGAAGATGCTTACAACGGCGAAGGAACATTCCTCACGGCAACGGCGGATAATGGAGAAATGGCCCTCATGCAAGGCTCCCATCGTGGGGACCAAGCCGATAGTTTTACATTCGTCGCGGGCCTGGGCGACGGCTTTTCGAGTCTGACTAATGGTGTCGGCAATAATCATGGTTTGATTATATATGACAATTGCGTCAACAGTTACAATATTTTTTGGGCAATAGAGTTAATGGTTTCGTCGCGGCGGAGGTCGAGTGAGGAACAATCAAGGCGTATGAGTCGCGACGAGTTCCACTTCTGAAAGAGCCCGTCGTAGGCGGCGCTGAGGCGAGTCAGCCAGTCTGTGGTGATGGTTTTTTCAAAGTCACGGCCACGTTGGATAATGCGTTCGTGGCAGTTTTTGACGCTGTCGGTGAGATAAATTACGGTCTGCGGGGCGGTGATATATGGCCGAACGGCATGCTCTAACTCGTCATAGACGGCAAATTGATGGTTATTAAGGAATATTTCGGCGAAAATTCGGTTTTTTTCAAAAAGATAATCGCAAATATATAACTCGGAGGCATTGATATTTTCCGGGGCAAGTTGGCGGGCACGACTCATAAGGAAAAATAACTCAGACGGCAGTGCTGCCTGTGCGTCGCCGGCTATCTGGCGGGGCAAAAAAGGGTTTTTGTCGTACTCTTCGAGGATAAGTCGTCCGTTGAGTGTCTGTGCGAGTTTCGTGGCGAGTGTGGTTTTGCCGACACCGATGATGCCGGCGATAGCGATGAGAGGGGCAAGGGAATCAAGGATTTTACGCATTGTCAGGCCAAGAAGTGGGTGAGTCAGGTCGGGAGCGAGTTCGACAAGTGGGGCCATCACAAAACGGCGTTGGTGCATCAAAGGGTGAGGGACCTTTAATCGCGGCTTATCGATAATTTCCGAACCGAATAAAAGCAGGTCCAGATCAATGGTTCGAGGGCTCCATTTGGGGCGATTCTGTTGGGCGGGACGGCCGAGTTGGGTTTCTATAGACTGCATCAGTTCTAAAAGCTGCTCGGCGGAGATTCGAGAGAGGATTTCGGCAACGCCGTTGATATAATTATTCTGGCCCTTTGGGCCGCCTACCGGGGCGGTTTCAATCAAAGAAGAAACCTTGACGATTGTTATTTCAGGAATTATATCGAGCAAATGAAGGGCCTGGCTGATGTTCTCGCTACGGTTGCCGAGATTGCTGCCGAGTGCGATGTAAGCGGTTGTGGCAGGTGAGTTGTGAGAAGTCATATTACAGAATTTCCTGTTTTAGTAACCCTGCAAAACTGAGGGTTGTATGAAAGCACCTCTCTGAAATACAGAAAGGTGGCACCCAGACCACTACATGCTTATGCTTCGCAAAAGCATGCCACCCAACTGTTACCCCATGCAAAGACTGGGATATAGAGCAAAGAAGATGGATTCCTGCCTCCGCAGGAATGACAAATACGTAAGTTATCCTATAAAAGGTTTCAGGTGGGTTAGAAGTTCCTGAGTTGTCATATCGGCTATTAAAATCTGTTTGTGTGGATCGTGCGAGCCGCTGATGATGGTTATTGCGGATTTTGGGTGATTTAGCAGGTTGGCCAGGAACTTGACGATCTGCTTGTTGGCCTTGCCCTTTTCCGGGGCTGCGGAGATGTTGATCTTGAGCGAGCCACCGAGCAGTGCGGCTATCCGGCTGCGCGAACTGCCGGGCACGACCTTTACAGGTATAACCAGGCCATTGTCGGTTTGCTTTATCTCAAGTTCCATATAAATTATAAGGTTAATAAGGTTAATAAAAATAGTATTTGCAATACGTGGCTATTATTGATTACCTCTTGCTATTAAATAAGTTATATGCCGCCATGGGTATTATATCGCGTTGTGGTATTAAATAGAAGATAATAAATCGAATAATATTTCTTGCAATATAAAAAAATAACGTTCATAATTAAGTATTCAGGATGTTAATGTAATTTTTGTCCTGAGGAGTTGTTAATGAACAATCTACTGCTGACAAAACAATACTGGTATTAAGGGTGGAATAAATGGGTTTGATCCTGAGTTCTTTAGTTGACTTGCAGGCAATTGAAAACCAAGTTCGCAGAACTGAAAAGGAACTCAGGAAAGGACAGCGACAAGTTAAGCAGCAGCAATACCGCATCGAACAACTCCAGGCCACTATCAGAGCAAATCAAGAAGAGATCAAACTCGCCCGAATGCAATACGACAAGCTGGAACTGGATTTAAAGGTCCGTGAAGAACGTATTGCCCATATGCGGGTGGCTCTCAATTCCGCCAAGACCAATAAAGAATACAGCACTGTTCTGACCGGGATCAATACCGACAAGGCGGATAACGCCAAATTAGAGGACCAGATTCTGGCCCTGATTACTCATATTGATAGTGATCAGGCGGCATGCAAAGAGATCGAAGAAAATATCTCGCAGGAGAATGAAAAACTCAAGATTGTTTGTGAAGACGTGGAAAAACGCCAAAAAGTAACCAATGTGGAATTGGAAAAGCAGTTAGAGCATAGGTGTGAGGTTTATCAAAAAGTACCGGCCAAGTTCGGGGTCATGTTCGATCGTCTGGCAGAGCGTTACGATGGTGAAGTGCTGGCGGCAATATCGCAACTGAACGGCGGACGGGGAGATTATTCGTGTGGGGGTTGTTATATGAAGGTGCCGCTGGAGGTGGCCAACTCGCTTATGACACACGATAATGTGATTATCTGTCCGACTTGCGGTCGAATATTGGTACTGGACAAAAATCCCAGTCAGACAAGCTCAGCTTAGTCTATATAAGTGCTATTCAATTATGCGATTGAGGATATGGACGGATGGTGGCTCTCGTGGTAATCCCGGACCGGCGGGGGCGGGGGTGGTTATACGCGATGCCGAGGGGGAAACGCTCTTCAGCGGGGGATTCTTTATAGTAGGGGAAGCTACCAATAATGTGGCGGAATACGAGGGGATTCTGCGCGGGCTGAAAGCAGCGAAGGACCTGGGGGGTACGAAACTGGATATATTCTGCGACAGTGATCTGCTGGTTAAGCAGGTCAACGGGCAGTATAGGGTAAAAAACGCTCATCTGAAAATATATCACCGGCAGGTAATGGATTTAATAAGTCAATTCGAGCAGGTAACGGTTAAGCATGTATATCGCGATGACAATACAGCGGCGGACACTATGGTCAACAAGGCCCTTGATGCCCGGGCCGATGTGGGCGGGAAGGTAAAAAGGGACAAGAATACCCCGGCGGCTGAAAAAAAGACAATCGAGAACTCGGGGAGTGTGTTTTTACAAAGTGCCGATCTGCGGAAAAAAGCGGACGGTTGCGGTGGGGAACCCTGTCGGGAAGTTATCTCGGAAGGCAAATCGCTGGTGGGCGAATTGCTGTGTTTGCAGTCGGGCCGGCATAAGCAGATAGAGGGAAGCTGGGCGGAGGCGATGATAACGGTTCTGCGAGGGCGGGGTGTTATCGAGGCCGGAAGGGAAAAACAGTCGCTGCGTGCCGGGACGTGGCTGCTCTTGGGACCGGTGGAACGGGTAGAGTTTTCCGCGCAC
>DAOWIP010000433.1 GCA_030640865.1 Sedimentisphaerales bacterium
ACGGCTGGACACTTTAGCAGGCGTAGCCCTGTCAAATGACGAATCAGTGCAGATGGTAGCTGAAGGACAGCACCCGCGGATTTACAAGCTGCTGATAGTCCTTCATACTGATCCGGATGGCTTGGTCGTGTTTGCCGGACTGGCAGACGATATAGGGGTCAGATGTCAAAGATTCATCTATCAGTGTGACCAACCCGAACATATTACCGAATGGTGGTTCTGCGCCCAGTTCGCAGTCTGTGAACAGGTGAGCCATCTCTTCTTCGCTTGCCAGGTGCACTTCGCCGGTACCGAGTTGTTTTCGCAGGGCCTCCAGATCAACCTTGCAACACGCCGCGAGAACACACATATAGTATTGCCCGTCAGACTGTACGACCACTGGCTTGGCCACGCTCATACCAGGGATATGCTCTTCCGCTGCCATTTGCTGTGCCGTGAAGGTGGGCCGATGCGACCATATCTGGTAATCGATCTTTTCCTGATTGAGATATTCTTTCAGTGGCATTGCTAATTCTCCTTATATGTTACCTGGCGTTGAGTTGATTCCTAAAGCCCTTCCACGACTGCGGCTTAGATACTTGTCGAAACAATCCACCACTAAATAATACACCAAGAACCAGCTTATGGCAAATGTCCGCATAAAATTATTATATAACTTATTGTTACTATGGAGCTTATGCCTAACAACAACTTGGTTGTGTTATTGTTCCGGGCATAAAATTATTATTATCGTCCCAAAGGTTGGGGCGTGGATAGGTTTTGGCTATACCGAAAAAAATCTTCCTTTTTAGCGGCTCCGAATTTTACTTTTTTTATTTTTCTGCCACAGGCAAGATATTATTTTTTGTGAACCGGAATAGCGAAACGCTATCTTACCTATCTTAACCCCAACCTTTGGGACGATAATAAATTATTGATACACAACCTTATTACTGGTAAACTTATGTCGTTTCTGGACAGATATATATAATGATTAATCGATAGAAAAAAGGACAGACTATGAATGACTCACTAATGGACAAGGCGGTGATTATGGCACGCGGGCTTGGTACCCGAATGCGTAAGGAAGATCAGTCCGTTCAGATGTCCGCCGAGCAGGAAGTTATCGCGGATACTGGAGTGAAGGCCCTGATCCCAATTGACAGGCCATTTCTCGATTATGTCCTGCATAATCTCTCTGAGGCGGGCTATCGGAAAATTTGCCTTGTTGTGGGGCCTGAACACGACGAGTTCCGCCGCTATTACCAGAATATGGAATGCCGTCGTTTCAGTATAGATTTTGCCATCCAGGCCGAGCCGCTGGGCACAGCGGACGCTGTCCTTGCGGCCGAGGATTTTGCCGGTAATGATCCGTTTCTCGTGATTAACTCCGATAATTACTATCCTATTGAGGCCCTGATGGGTCTTCGTGAACTGGACGGCAGCGGCCTGGCCGCCTTTGTTCGGGAAAGCATGTTCGCGGGCGGTAATATATCAGCCGATCGCCTGACTAAATTCGCCGTCATCCGGTCGGACAGCCGAGGCTTTATGACCAGTATCATCGAAAAGCCCGATAAACAGACTATCGAGCAATTGCCCGACCCGGTTTGTGTGAGTATGAACTGCTGGCGTTTCAATCCTTCCATATTTACCGCCTGCCGCAGTATCGCCCCGTCTCCTCGCGGCGAGTTCGAAATACCCGACGCTGTTCAGTACTCAATCGATTCTCTCGGTGAGCGTTTTACCTCTCTTGTAATTCACGCTCCCGTTCTGGACCTTTCCAGCCGTGCCGACGTCGCCAGCGTGGTAGAAAAGCTCAGCGGCCTGGAAGTGAATTTATAGCCGCAAAAGGCGGTGCCATTCGTATCGGACACCTTTAATTCCCCTACTAATCATACTTGACAGGTACAACATTATTGAATACTGTTTATGGAGGTATCTAAAAAGCTTGTTCTCCGGCTTAATAGACGATTTATGCTGCCATTTTTTAATTAGACGTACAAAATGAAAATGGAATGGAAAAAATTATTATCCGAGAAACGTATACGAGAATTACTTCAGGGTAAGTCTGCAACTTCACCGCGACCAGATGAGCGAACTAACCATGGGCGGGATTATGATCGAGCAATATTCAGTACCCCTGTCAGGCGTTTGCAGGATAAGACTCAGGTGTTTCCACTTGAGCCTAATGATTCTGTTAGGACTCGTTTGACTCACTCATTGGAGGTTTCGAATATTGCGCGTAATATGGCTCGAGGAATAGGCAACTGGCTTAAAGAGAAGGGCGAAGTAGATGACAGACAAAAAGATTCTATTGAAATAATAGCTACAACATGCGGCTTGATCCATGACTTAGGGAACCCGCCATTCGGCCATGCCGGCGAAGAGGCCATGCGGAAATGGTTTGAATGTCAAGGTGAGAAAGATAGCAATTTCTTTGAGTTTAGTTGTGATTCTAAAAAAGCAAAGCAACTGAAGAGTGATTTTCTGAAGTTTGAAGGTAACGCGCAGACAATTCGGCTTATTTCAAAATTGCAAGTGTTGGCTGATTTTCATGGGCTTAATTTTACCTCTGCGACGATGTCTGCTGCTTGTAAATATATCGCTTCTTCTGACAAAACTGATGATTGCTATCATGAGAAAACTAAAATTGGATATTTTGCCTCAGAGCAAGATGTTGTAGAAATGATTCAAAAAGAGACCGGAACGGAAGATGTAAGAAATCCGATAACGTATATTGTGGAATCTGCTGATGATATAGCGTTTTCAGTTGTCGATATAGAAGATGGAGTCAAAAAAGGTGTCATTAGCTGGGATACCCTTAAGGGCAAGCTTGAAGAAGAATTTAGAAATGCATTGAAAAAATATCCCCAAAGCGACAAAAATGTGCTGGACACTTGTTTTAAAGAAGCCCAAAAAATTGTTGAAAAGGCTGAGAAAACTATTCCCGGAAAAGGTAGAGCGTATGATAATACAATGGCTCAGGCCTTTCGCATACATGTTATAATTCAATCAGCAAAAGCTATTGAACAAGCATTTAAAGAGAAATACGATGATATTATAAATGGCAATTATCACGGAGAACTATTTAAAGACAGCGAGGCTGGTGCGCTGATCAAAGCTTGTAAGGAAGTAGGGCAACAATATATATATTGCTCGAAAGATAATCTGACATTAGAACTAATGGGCAGGCGAATAATTCATGATCTTATGGATGTTTTTTGGGAAGGGGCGTCAAAAGGCAGCAAAGAGAAAAAGGGCTTTGCACGTAAAATTTTCGATTTGACCTCAA
>DAOWIP010000311.1 GCA_030640865.1 Sedimentisphaerales bacterium
AAGAAAATGCCTTAACTATCGGACCCCAACTGAGGTGTTCAACTAAAAACGTTCTGTTGCACTTCAGATTAAAATTCAGGAGCCTGAATCTCCCCATTTTCCCCTCAAAAACAGCCAATGTTGTCCCAGGGGAAATGGGCTGCTGTGCGGGCTTCCGTAAGGACGATTAATTGAGTAAGATCAATTCCCCGGCGATTCTTTGGCGATTGCTGCGGTGTTTTTGGGGGTTGTAATCCCAGGGGGAAGTTCCATTATTCTGATGTTTCTGAAGTGGATTTCTGCTCCTTCGGATTCGAGGCAGATATAGCCTTTTTTGCATTCGGATTTGCTTATGCCGTTCACAAATTTGCCGTTCACCGACAGTTTGATAACTCCATCGACTGCGACGATGACGTATTTGTTCCACTGACCTTTGTCTTTGCAGCGTTTTTCGATTGATTTGCTTCTTACGCCACGGGGATTGTCAGGCACGGTCTTTAAGCCCATCGTTCCGAATAACTCACCGTGGACGTAGGCATCAGTCTGGTTGTGCTGAACAGCCCAATCGAGTTCAAGCATCTGAACTTCGACTCCCCTGGTGAGGCGCCTGCCCTTTGGCGGGACTGCTTCGCTCCACAGGAAAGTTCCGGAATTGCCGCCTGCTTCCATATGACGCCATTCGATTTCCATAATGAAGTTTTCGTATTGTCGGTTGGTTCGCATAACCCCGATGGGGTGTCCGCTGCAAATAAGTATTCCGTCTTTGACAGACCATGTGTCGACGGCGGTGTTTACGTTGACCCATCCGGTAAGGTCTTTGCCATTAAAGATGTCGCGGAACTGCATTTGTTTTGGGGCTGGAGTGGGTTTGCTTTCCGCATGAAGCAATCGGGTTAACTGTGAAACCGACAGACAGACGAGGGCAAAAATTGTGATTAACGAAATAAGGAGTAATTTTTTCATTTTTTGTCCTTTTCCATGCTGTGGGTAAGATAGAAAACGGTGCGGGCAAGGCCCATTCTGCTCGACTGCCAGCCAGCCGCATCAACCCGCTGGCACACATCGGCCTTTCGACCACTGACGCAAATCGTGAATCTTCTCAGCCATTGTTGCCGAGATTGGCGGAGAACTTTTGATTGCTTCAATAATCATTTCCGTTTCAAGCTCTCTTCCACTTGAAAACGCCTCATGCAGTCCCGATATGATAGCCTGCTCGATTTCCGCTCCGCTAAAACCATCAGCCGTCTCTGCCAACACATCAAGATTAAATTGTTCCACTTTGCGTCCGCGTTTGCGAAGATGAATCGCGAATATTTCTTTACGTGTCTCATTGTCCGGCAGATCGACAAAAAATATTTCGTCAAACCTTCCTTTCCGCAGTAACTCAGGCGGAAGTGCTCCAATGTCGTTGGCTGTCGCCACCAGAAATACCGGCTCGGTATGTTCCTGCATCCATGTCAGTAAAGTACCGAACATTCGTTGCGATAAGCCACCGTCAATATTGCGACTGGCCGCTGAGGCGAACGCTTTTTCAATCTCGTCGATCCACAAAACAATCGGCGACATCATCTCCGCCTGCCGCAGCGACATTCGAAGGCGACGCTCAGACTCACCTATATAACGATCGTATAAACCAGCCGGGTCCATTCGCAGTAACGGCCTCTGCCAAGCTGTTGCGATTGCCTTGGCGCACAAACTCTTCCCAGCACCCTGAACGCCAAGCATCAACACCCCTCGCGGCGTACTCAAACCAAAATTAACCGCCTTGTCGTCCATGGCGTTTTGCCGCTGACTGAGCCATTTCTTCAAACGCCGTAACCCGCCGATTTCAGTCAACTCAGCAGGCGTCTCAATATATTCCAACAGCCCATCCGTCCTGAGCATCTGTCGCTTTTGAGCAATAACACTGTTGATATTCTCATGGTCGAATCGATGCTCCTTGGACACTACATCGATAATTATCTGCTCCGCCTGCCGACGCGAAAGCCCTCGCAGATTACGAATAATAGTGTAAAGCCCCTTACGCGTAATATCAATCTCGATAGGAGTTTGCTGATGAACGTTTCGCAGTGTTCTTCGAACGATTTCCTCCAATTCCCGTTCGTTCGGCAGCGATATGTCGAAACGTGTCGCATATGTCGCCACCGGCTCAGGAAGCTCATCGTTGTGATCGATCATTATAAGCGTACTGCCGTGCCGCTTGAACTTATAAATCAGATCACGCATCGCTCGCAATATCCGCGGCTCTCGCAGATGAACCGCCATATCGAGGATCATCGCGATAAATCGACCGTCCTGATGCGCCAAATACACCAGCGCCGCAGCAGGATTTCCAGTATCTTCGAACCCCGGACAGTCGGCCATCAGGCCGTCCCGCACACATTCCGAAATGGTCCACGTCTTCAAGTCAAGCTGAAGCTCAACCGCCAAACCAACCACTATCTCACGCATATAAACTTCTTCCTGCGTAACTATACTGATGCACGGATGGTGACCGTCGAGCAGTTGTTTTAGTTGTTCGGAATCCGTCATAATCACAACCGTTTATGGGTTCTTAAGTAGGGTGGGTCTGTGGCCCGCGTTTATCCAGGTAGGGTGCGATGTATCGCACCATTTCCTATTAGGCCAGAAGAGGCGAAAGAAAGCAATCTAAAAAAAGCGTGAACGGTTATAATTATCGCAGATGGCTAAAATGTTACAATATTCATTTTGTTACGGTTCAGATAATATACTTGAAGTCTGATTGTTTGTGCTATACAAGAAATGTTTCCGCAATACGAACTAAAATATAGGAGATCGACATGGATAAGCCGATCAGAATTATGCCCTGTATGGACATGCAGAACGGAAGAGTGGTAAAAGGTGTTCATTTCGTAGATATAGTTGATGCCGGAGACCCTGTGCAATGCGCCCTTGCCTACTGCAAGGCGGGAGCCGATGAATTGGCCATGCTGGATATAACAGCAACGGTCGAAGGGCGTGGTACTATGCTGGAGGTGGTGCGGCGAGTGGCGGATGTTACGACGGTGCCTTTTACAGTGGGCGGGGGTATAAGTAACGTGAAGTCAGCGGAAGCGGTTCTGAACGCGGGTGCGGATAAGATTTCCACGAGCAGTGCCGCATTTCGTGAACCGGCAATTATCGGTGAGATGATTAAGGAATTCGGTCCGGAAAAAGTAACCGTGGCAATTGACGTCGATAAGAATTCATCTATGCCGTCCGGCTATGAAGTGTATATCGACGGCGGACGCACAGCTACCGGAACCGACGCCGTAGAGTGGGCCAAAAAGGTTGACGGATTTGGCGTACAAGTGATTTTGCCTACCAGCAAGGCTGGTGACGGAGCAAAAACCGGATATGATTTGCCGATTATCCGAGCCATTAAAGAAGTGATTTCAGGCGAAGTGGTTGCCTCCGGCGGCGGCGGGAAACTGGAACATTTTTATGAGGCGGTTAAAGCCGGAGCTACGATTCTGCTGGCGGCCTCCGTGTTCCATTTTCATATAATAGATATTCCGGACCTGAAAGAGTATTTGCGGCAAAAAGGGTGTTCTACTGAGGAATAACTTCCCAGACTTCCCGCAAAGCATCTCTGACTTTTTCAGGAGTAAAAGGTTTGTGGATATATTTTTTTACACCCTGACTACAGAGTTCATTTATTCGCGTATCATCGGCGTGGGTTGTTACTATCACCACCGGAATATCGCAGGTCTTTTTGTTTGCCAGAATCGCGGCGGTCATCTCCATACCGTTCATCCGGGGCATATTGATGTCCGCCATAATCAGATCGACCTGATTATCAGTAAGTAAATCCAGTGCTTCCAGGCCGTCGCCGGCTTCAAGAATCTCATCAATATCTATACCTGTCATATTGATGGTCTTTCTGAGCACCGATCGCGTAACAGATGAATCGTCAACAATTAAAATTTTGAACGCCATAATCAGGCTCCCTATATTACGTATTCAGTCGTGAGCATTATAAAACGCGGACTATTACACTCAATTAGTATCGGTGCTATGGCTTCGACACTTTGTATTCATCGCAAAAAAAAACATCTGGAAATGCAAGGCGGACTCTGAATTATAAGCTACTCGCAAGTGAGTGTATATTAGAGGGTTACGGGGGTGGTAGTCGATCTGCAAGATGTGTAAAACGACGGGTTCTTCGGTCAGTTCACATATCTATTGTGTTATGGCGTTTTATAGGACGTGTTTGTCAGTGTCCTTTGAGGTGTTTGTCGGCGAAATCCATATATTGCTGCCAGTCGTATTCGGTCAGGCCGTGTTTGCCGGTGCGGATATGATAGCCGATTTTGCCCTTTTGGACAGGACTGTCCAAAAGGGGCATATCCTCGACTTCCAGCCCCTTAAGCCCGATCAGATGATAGACCGGCTCGGCGTTTTTACATGAAAGAAACTCGCCTCGCGGGTCGGCCCAGAGGTCTTTGTCGGCACTGGCTACATAGACAGGTCGAGGCGCCATAAGAGCAATCAGTAAATGCTGATCGACAGGCAACAGGTTTTCTTTGCCGTTGAACTTCTTGAAATTATCGCAGAACCAATGAGGGAAATTGGTGTTAATTCGCTTGACGGTCTCGCCGAATTGCCTTTTCGATAAAGCCGCGCCCCCGCAACCGGAGTTATTGGAAATTACTAACGCGAACCGCTCATCACTCGCTCCGGCCCAAAGCGATGTCTTGCCCAAACGTGAGTGCCCCAGCACAGCAATGTGTTTGTGGTCAATCTCATCATCGCTCTCGAAATAGTCCATAGCCCGGCTCAGTCCCCAGGCCCACGCATCAATGGTTGCCCATGCATCCGGCGAGCGTTTGCCGTCGATCAAATTGTCAAATACAGGATGTACGCCGTTTTGGAAACCATCGTGGACGTCGGGGTCGAGATCGCCACAGTAAATCGTCGCCAGGCCGTAGCCGCGTGCCAGTATTCTCTCCAAGCGGGCATAATTCCTGCCGCGGGACTTTTCTGTGGCACGGTGATCGATAACTCCACGGCCGCGCTTAGGTATCCAACCACTCGACAGTTTTATGGCTGGGTCTGGATGGATGGTATGATTACCGTAGAAATTCAAGAAAACAAAAGTCGGTACGGGCTTCTTGGCGGCGGCGGGCAGATAGATAAGAATGTCCATACTCGGCCCATCCGGCTTACCGGTAAAGTTCACCGTTACCTGCCTGCGAACAGCCAGTCCGTTCAGGGCCTTGCGGTCCAGATCGAAGACCTTGAAAGTCATTCCTTTCGGCCGGTTAATCGGCGCCCTGCCATAAACGTACTTACGGAAAAGCTCGAGGATTTCCGGCCGACGCTTCGTTCGCCACATTTTAGTGCTCACGACCTTCGTCCCATTTGCCATAACCAGTGGGTTCGGCAGCGTATATTCCGGCACCTTCCGCTCATAGTAGATAGTATCAGGGCGGCTTCTGGTTGCGGCATCGGAAACTTCACGGCTGGGCTGCCAACTCTTTTGGGATTTTGTTTCCTGAGTCTGCGCCAAGGCGGAAATAGTAGTAAAGCTCAAAAACATCAGGCAAGCTGTCAATGTGAGTAAATTCTTAATGTTCATCACAAAAACTCCTATTTATACGCAACGCGTATAGAAATTCCCGCGAGTGAAACCGTAACATTTTGTCGTAAGGTTACTTACCCGCGTATTAACTGTATATTTCCAATCGTGAGTACTATAAATAATTCACTTGAGGTGTTTGTCGGCGAAATCCATATATTGCTGCCAGTCGTATTCGGTCAGGCCGTGTTTGCCGGTGCGAATATGATAGCCGATCATGCCTTTTTGGACAGGGCTGTTCAACGCCGGCATATTCTTGACTTCCAGCCCCTTAAGCCCGATCAGATGATAGACCGGCTCGGCGTTTTTACATGAAAGAAACTCGCCTCGCGGGTCGGCCCAAAGGTCTTTGTCGGCACTGGCTACATAGACAGGCCGAGGCGCCATAAGAGCAATCAGCAAATGCTGATCAACGGGTAACAGGTTTTCTTTGTCGTTGAACTTCTTGAAATTATCGCAGAGCCAATGAGGAAAGGTGACGTTAGTCTGCTTGACGGTCTCGCCAAAGCACCTCCTCGATAAAGCTGCGCCGCCACAGCCGGAGTTATTGGAAATTACTAACGCGAACCGCTCATCACGCGCTCCGGCCCAAAGGGCCGTCTTGCCCAAACGTGAGTGCCCCAGCACAGCGATGCGCTCATTGTCGATCTCATCATCGCTCTCGAAATAGTCCATAGCCCGGCTTAGTCCCCATGCCCATGCACCGATGGTTGCCCATGCGTCCGGCGAGCGTTTGCCGTCGATCAACTTGTCAAATACCGCATGTACTCCGTTTTTGAAACCGTCGTGGACGTCGGGGTCGAGGTCCCCACAGTAT
>DAOWIP010000535.1 GCA_030640865.1 Sedimentisphaerales bacterium
CGATTACACTTATGAATATGACTACGAAAACCGGCTGACCTCGATTGAAGACGATCAGCAGAATTTAGTGGCCGAATATACTTATGATGCACTCGGCAGAAGAATTGAAAAGATCGCCGGTGGCGTAACGACCCGTTATTATTATGATGGCTGGCGGGTTCTGACAGAAGTTGAGGGCGGTACCAGCAAAGATTTTGTGTATGGTAATTATCTGGATGAAGTGCTCATTATGATCGATTCCAGCGGCGATGACCATTACTACGACCACGATCATTTATTCAGCCCCGTGGCTCTGATTGCCGACGATGGTACTATTTTCTGTATTCTTTGTTTTTTGTGTTCTTTTGTTTATTAAATTCTTTTCTTTATGGTTAAACTTATCTTGTTCATCAGGTTAATTCTGTCTAAAATCAAATCCGTGAACGGTTACGAATAGAATTATTGTTTGTGTAATCTATTTTGCAAAAACCTTTTCAGTGATGAACGAGCAACAAAAAATAATCCTCAATTATCTTCAATCTCGTTTCCCGATTGAGCCGCGCCCCTTTGCTGCTATCGCTGAACAGCTTGGTTCAAATAAAGTGGTAGGGTGGGCCTGTGGGCCACGCGGTCTTCTAATCTATTTCCTCTCCAGTTCTCCAGTCAGTTCCCGTGCTTTGTTGACGGCTTTTAGAGCCGTGTTCCGGCAATAGTCGGTCAGATATTCCATAGCGGCCGGCTTGTCTTTTCGGTACAACTCCAGCGCCTTTCTTTCGATCTCATCCTGTTCGTCGAACAGCCCGGCTTCGTACTTATCCCACTGTTGCCGAACGATCTTCACTTGTTTTGCATAGTCGCGGTGAACCTCATCCTGCAGCTTCTTGAATACCCACCAGGCATGCTTGTCATCGGGCCTGAACTTTTCCGGCGATTCGGAAAAGTGATGCTCCAGTGTCAGTTGCTTATTAATGTCCACTTGCTGGTAGTACTGGTGCGGCGTTTCGGTTATACCGATATACCAAGGCGTCAGAACGCTGGTGCACGGTTCGGCCGAGGTCCGCCAATAAACACAGCCGATCTCCGTCGGCAGTTTGCTTCGAAGCTGGAACACGGCCGCTTCCTGCGTGGATTTGCCGCAGATGGCCCCTTTACCGTGAGATCGCAAGATAGTTACCACGTCTTTAATCGACAGCTTACGGTCAGGCTTGACAGAAAACGGCAACTGCCGATCAGGCTCTTTCGCGATTATTTTTCCAGTTACCTCGCATTGCCCACGCCACTGGCGCATATCCATAAGTTTTTTTCGCTCCGGCCCAAACACCTGCCAGAACCGGAACGGCTTTCCCTCTGCCGGATTATACCAGCCCCGTTCTATCGCATATTCAATCAGGCCCGGCGAACTGAGGAAATTCTTTTTGTCCTGCGGATTTATCTCGCCGATGATATAGACATTAGGCAACAATACCACCTTATTATCGGGCACCCGCTGTGCCGCCCAATGTTTGCCTCCGGCCATCGACAGCAGCCAAGCCTCGTTCCTGTCGGCAATGACCAGTGTCCGCGTTTGCGGATAGCCCACCTGCTCGATCAGTTGGCCGCCAACCTGAACACCCTCACGGGCTGTCTTCGCCTGCTCTATGATAAGCCGCCGTAACAGATAGCTTATTCCGCCTTGCGTCAGTTGGCCTCGAGCCTCAAGTTTAGCCGTGTCTTCTTCATGACCCAGACAGCCATCACTGACAATCGCCACACCCCATTCATTCAAGTAAGCATCACTATATGAGACTCCGGGGTTTTCCGACCAGAGAAACGCATAGCTTTCACTTACCTGCCCTATCTGCGCCCCACCCGTCAGCTTAATTTTCTCTCCCGTTTTGTGCCGCATCCGCGGAACCTTGCGTAAGTTAATGAACCGCTGACCGTCGTTTTGCTCATTGTGTCCCAGCAAAACGGCACTATCCACAGAAGCATCTCTGCCCACAACTATCGCGTAACAACCCCATACCGAAGAAGTGAACAAACCCGGTACCAATATTACGCTCAAAAAACACCATAAATACTTCTTTTTATACATAACCTTTTGATTCCCAACTTCTCAATTCTTCAGTTTTTTATCAGGCTCATCACTTCCGCTCGGCTGCGGGCATCGCTACGGAACCGGCCCAGCATGGCCGAGGTTATCATCACACTGCCCGGTTTCTTTACCCCGCGTATCGTCATGCACGTATGCGTCGCCTCCATCACCACCGCCACCCCCAACGCATCGACTTCATTCATCAGGAACTCCGCGATCTGAGTAGTCAGTCGTTCCTGTACCTGAGGCCGCCGTGCGAAGCTCGCTACAATTCGCGCCAGCTTACTCACCCCCAGCACTTTCCCTCGCGGCAGATATCCCACGTGTACCTTACCCATAAAAGGCAGTAAATGATGCTCGCACATACTGTAAAATGGAATATCTTTCAGTAATACTATTTCGTCGTAGTTCTCCGTAAAGACGTGCTCCAGATGTCGCCGTGGATCATCATTCATCCCCGCGAACAATTCCGCGTACATACGACCGACCCGATCCGGTGTTCTTTTCAGTCCTTCTCTGTCCGGGTCTTCACCGATCGCCAGCAGAATCTCCCTGACCGCTCTTTCAATTCGTTTTGTGTCCACATTGTTGTTATTCTGCATTTTTCAATCATCCAAATAATAATCCCTCGATTTTACATCGAGGGCTGGTAAAGAACCCCCGCTTGACAGCGAGGGCTATTCAGCTAAGGCGTGGGGTAAGGCCCCACCCTACGGGTATTTTCAGAAGCTACATTAAAAGTCAGTCGAATCAATCCGCTCCAAATGAGCATATTTGAGATAAAGGGTTTTACAGGCGCCCGTGTTAAATTGAACGACAACCTTGGGATTATCGCTCAAATTCGAAATACGCTGAACACGCCCCAGGCCAAACTCCGGATGACGGACAAGTTGGCCGCGGGCAAGGGCGGCACATTCCGCTAAGACATCGTCATGGTCAGACTGAGAATAACCATCGTCGTCGTCATCATCATCAAAACCATCATCGGCGGTATCCGTATTACATACCAGGCCAGTCAAATCGCGAAGAAATACCGAAATAATACCAGCCTGAGACGAACCATGCACCATTCGATTGCGAGCGTAACTTAAAACCAATCTGTCCTCAGCACGAGTCATACCGACAAAAAGCAGGCGACGCTCCTCCTCGACATCACTCTCATCACCTCCATAGCGCCTGTGGGGGATCAGGCCGTCCTCAAGACCGACAATCAAAACGGCAGGAAACTCCAAACCCTTGGCGGCATGCAAGGTCATCAGAGAAACGGCGCCAGCCTGATCGTTATAAGCATCAGCATCACTGATCAAAGCAATCTGCTGTAAATAGTCCGACAAAAGAGGCTCCTCAGCCTCCGTATCATAGAGTGCGGCAGAATTGATTAACTCATCAACGTTGGCGGCAGGATCGTCGGATTCATCAGCGGCATGAGCCTTGGCCAGGCCGGACCACTCATAGGTAAGTTTCATAACCCGCTCAACAGAAGAACCCATTTGTTCCCGTAACTTCATAATCATATCCACAAACTTTTTGACCTTTGCGCGAGCGCCGGCGTTTATCGCGGGAACCTGATCGAGAGACTGAAGTACCTGCCAAATATCCCCGCCGGTATTCGAGCTATGGTCGAACAGACGATTGACCGTGGTGGCACCGATACCACGGGCAGGCTGATTGATTATCCGCCTTAGAGCAACTTGGTCTGAAGGGTTGGCCAACAGACGCAGATAAGCAAGCATATCCCTAATCTCCCGCCGCTTGAAAAATTCAGTACCGCGAATAATCTGATAAGGAATATGCGCACGACGGAGGGCCTCCTCCAAAACACGGCTCATAGCATTGATACGATAGAAAACAGCAATGTCTCTATATTGCAGCCCATCTTTGCGCATTTGAGCGATCCACTGGGCCATCCCCAAAGCCTCTTCGGATTCATCGTAATATTCACGCAACTCACAGGGGTCGCCGGAAGATTTTGAGGTAAATAGCCGCTTTTCCTTTCGCTGCCGGTTGATACGAATAACCTGATCAGCCAGGTCAAGCACCTCAGGAGTACTACGGAAATTTTCCTCCAGACGGACAACCACAGCCTGAGGATAGTCCCGCTCAAAGGCAAGAATATTACCGATGTCAGCGCCACGCCAGCCATAAATAGACTGGTCCGGGTCGCCGGTAGCGCAAATATTAGAGTGATTCACAGTGAACCCGCGGGCAATCTGGTACTGACAATGATTGGTGTCCTGATACTCATCTACCATGACATAACGAAAACGATCGTTAAGGTGATCGCGAAGCTCAGGGTCGTCACGTAACAACAAAGCCAACCTCATTAACAAATCATCGAAATCAAGGGCGGAATTGGCCTTTAGGTACTCCTGATAAACGCCATAAAGACGCGCGGCAACTTTGTCAAAATAGTCGAGTTCACGACTGTCAAGCTGATCAGGGCCCAAAAATTTATTCTTCCAACCGCTGACGCGGGTCAATATTTTGGCAGGCGGAAAGTTTTTGGCATCGAGTTCACAAAGCTTAAGACTTTCGCGCATAGCGGTACGCTGGTCAGCATCGCCATAAATGCTGAAATCGGCAGGCAGCCCGGCATGATCAGCAAACTCACGCAGCAGCCGGGCCGCCAGCGAGTGAAACGTGCAGATAGTACTGCCGCGGGGAACCCGCAGGGAATGTACCCGATCACGCATTTCACGGGCAGCCTTGTTGGTGAAGGTTATGGCCAGGATATTACGCGGACTAATGCCCTGAGTAATTAACCAGGCGACGCGGTGGGTGATAACGCGGGTCTTGCCGCTGCCAGGCCCGGCCAAAACCAGAATGGGGCCGTCCATGTGGGTAACAGCCTGGCGCTGAGGCTCTGTCAAACCGGATATAAGTTCCTGTTGCACAAGTTCCTTTCTCTCGAAAAACCCTTATATTATTTAAGTATGTTTTCTATAGCAATGATAATATATTAAAGTGTATGGGTGTATGGGTTGAAAAGGTGGGAGGTGGAAAAGTTAAGGGATTCAGGGGGTAGCGGAGCGAAAGGTTAATTTATTCTTCGCTTTATCGTAAAAGCAGTAATGGACAGGTCGTTCGGGTACATCGGCGGGACTGTAAAGTCTAAAGATGTTAATGTATCGGTAGCGATTACCGACAGTTTTAAGAAATTTATAATATCCCACCGGCTGTGGGCGTCCGGGACGGTGCGGGTTCGACTCCATCAACATCAACGAACCTGGTTCAATTAACATACGTATTTTCTCGATATGCCATCTCTTATAATAGCTGTTCCGCGTAGCCCGACCGATTCTTGAGTCCCAGGTTACATAAGTAATTCCCTGACTCAGACAATCACGAGTGAAAGCGAGCGGGTCGGCACTATCGACATAGGCGGTGTGCTGGAAGTTGTCCGCCTCCTCCGAAGTAACCATCATCCTGACAGGGGCCGGCAAAGTAGTAAGCAGTTTTTCACCCGGTCGAGCATTCTGTCGATACCAGTCCACCATAAGCCTGAACTCAATATCGTGCACACTCTTCATAGCCATGCTTCCGGCCAAGACAAACTGGTTGGAAACAACCATCAGAAAAACCACCGCCAACAGCGCTAAATCCCCAATGAAATGGCTGGCTCTGCAGACGTATAAGCGTGCGAAAAAGATTATTATTAAAACAACAAGAGCGAGCCAGAGCAAAGAACTGACGGCAGGGCAATAATCGGGCAGATAAGATACCAGAATGCCCGTCCATGCCAGCGAAACCAGCAATACAACCGTCTGTAACACATAAATCACCCACCGAGGAAATCGGAGTTTATGTTTTACAATCTGCCAAAAACTCCGCAAACCGAGACAGCACATCATAATCACAATCCAGAACAACGGAGCATAGTACCTTTCCTTGTTGCTTGTTCGGCCCGCGTGTATGATAAAGTACAGGACAAAAAAGATCAGCAGGGCTAATACGCCCCAACGCCGCTTCAACAAGGCATAAACTGCGCCAAATGAAAAAGCGGCCAATGTAATAAACTTGCTTATACCACAGAACACGGCAGAAGGAGAACTGTTCAGTTTCGGAGCGAATTCAAACAAAGGGCCAACGCTGGTATGCCAGATCAAGGTCAGGTATTTCAACGGTTCGTAATTTTTTTCGCCGATGTAATGGCCGAAATAACTTCCGGAGTCCCTTCCCCATATCTGTTGGCACAGCAGCCATATTGCCAGTGGTATCATCGCCAATGCCGCCCGGGCCAGCGCCCGTAATCGTAGTCGCGTGTTATTCGATATTATCATGTCAACGACAAAGGCAGCCACAATAAGGGCCGTTCCCTCATAACGAACTATGGAAGTAAGTGCAGCGAAAAGGTAACACCAGTTGGACCGCCGAAGGATAAAATAAAAGGTCAGTAAAGTAAAAAACAACATAGTCGTTTCGGCTATCGTCTCAGTGAGCCGCAAAAGCACCCAGGGGTTCAGGATTAAAACAACAGCGAGAAAGTCAGCGGCTTTTCCGATGATTTTTCTGCCTACCAGCCACAGCAGCAAGGCGTTCAGCGGATGCAGCAAAGCGTTCAGCAGCCAACCGGCAGTCAAATCAGGGTGCTGTCCGCCTACAAGATAACTCAGCAGAGCCTGCAACAGTCCGACAACAGGCGCACGCTTGAAAGAGGAAGGTACGTTCAGGGTTAGAAGATCATGTCCGACTCTGATAAAATAGGGTGAATCCGGATGAGGCATAGGCGCATAAGCCCAGAATTTTACGGAATGAAAAATGCCAAACGCTAATAATAACAGGGCTATAAATAATTCGAGATATTTTTTTGAGGCGAGGGTAGATTCAGTAAGGACGACCGGCTTTGAGGTTCGAGAGGAAACAGAGGCGTCTCTATGAAGACGTCGCCTTGATTTTTTGGGTTTGGCCATAATACAAGTATAAGAGTATAAGAGTATAAGAAGACCGCGTGGGGTAAGATCCCACCCTACGGAACTACTACCTAACTGCCATCCACTTTCGTCCCGATTCTATCGGGACTTTAGTGGCTGCCACCCATCGAGGATTATACAGGAGCACCTCTCTGACATACAGAAAGGCGCCACCCAGCCCAAGACTGAAAAATTATCTTGTTTATCCTTTTTCTTGAGAATCGTTGGTTTTTCCTCCCCGGTTTTCCGTACCGGTCAGGAGTCGGGAGATATTGGCGCGGTGACGGAGGATAACCAGACCAGCCATGAGGCAACTGAAAACAAACAGCGGGATCAGATTGATGAACCGCCATTCGGGTCTATCCACCCGCCAGATTATAACGGCGAAGGCGACAGGAAAAGCTACAGCGGTAATTATCGAGGCCAAAGACACATAACGCCATACTCCCCAGGCAGCAACCCATAGGGCCAGCACAACCAGGCCGGTAAGCGTAAAATAGGGCCATATCCCCATAATCGCCCCAAGGGAAGTCGCCACACCTTTGCCGCCCCGAAATCGTAGATATATCGAGAACATGTGGCCGAGTATGCATCCTGCCGCCACAATCAGCCAGGCAATCTGCGCTTCTGTCGGAATGATGCCGTCCGAAGCCCCTTCGAATACGCTGTGCAGATACCGGCCTGTCCACCAAACCGGGACAAAACCTTTGGCCACATCGCAGATGAAGCAGACAAAGCCCCATTTTCGGCCGAGGACTCGACCGACGTTAGTTGAGCCGATGTTACCGCTGCCGTGTTCGCGGATGTTTACGCCTTTGACCTGTCCGATAAGATAGCCGAATGGTATCGCGCCTAAGAAGTATCCTAACAACGGAAGGATGAGAAAAACTGTTATGATAGTATTTCGGTCCATATTTGATACCAATCGGGTATTAGCACTACAGCACGAGTTGTCAGGAAAACAACAGCAGTCATATTTGCGTAACTACTGATATGTTAGTAGGTTATATTGTTTCTTTCGCCCCTTTGGGCCTAATAAAGAAATGGTGCGATTTCATCGGCACCCTACTTAATTGCTAAAACCGGAAACCATGCTTAATCTACGCATAAAGCATGCCACCCATTGAGCCGTCCACCTCGAAGACTTGGTGGCTGCCACCCAACATTTGGCAAACCCTAAATAATTATTTCAACAGACCACTACTGATTTACTCATACACTCATACACTCATACATTTACACATTTTTTTTCTCACTGATTTGTTTAGCAAGTTCACTTCTTTTGGGCAGATGCCCGCCGAAGATCGGTACCAAGGCACCAGGCAGAGAGCATAGACATATCATAATTCGGATCAGCAGTGCCAGTGCAACGGCCTGGCCGATGGCCCGGCCGGGGGCGTCCGGATTGATTACGAGACAAAACAGATACTTGACGCAGTTTTCAATAATTCCGATCCCGCCGGGTACGGGGATGGCGGCACTGATTACCCAGATAACAGGCATTATAATAAGGCACTGAACGAAGGTAACCTTTTCAAGATGCAGTGAACGAGTCAATAGCCAGATGGCCACAATCGAGAGTCCCTGGATCAGAGCTGTTAATAGCAAGGAAATCAAGACGACCTGTTTGTGATGGCGATAGATACGGATCGCATCGTCGATTTGACGGAGTGCCTTCTCAAATGGGAGTTTCTGTAAAATATGGCTGATCATCAGGACCCGCCGCACATGTCGGCTCAGGAAAATTGTCGAACCTGCCACCATTGCCAGAAATATAAGCCAGACCAGCCAGCGGATCTGCAATCGTTGGCCGCTGTCCATTTGCGGTCCCAATTCCGGACTGATAAACAGACTGGCAATTCCGGCTACGAGGATCATTCCGATCAGCCCAATCAGCCTGTCAACAAAGACGGTTACAGCAGCCTCGACCCGGAGATGCTTTTCGCTGTGGTGGGTGATATACCAGCCCTTTAGCAGGTCGCCGCCGACGGCGCCGGGCATAAAGTTGTTGTAGAACAAGCCCATATATGTCAGACGGATGGCCTGGAACTGTGAGATATAAATACCCTGCACACGCAGGAGCAATACCCAGCGACTGGCTAACAATGTCTGGGCCACGAAATACAGCAGTACCGCGGTTAGAACGCAGTACCAACTGACCTGGCGGATTGTCTGCCGAAATGTTTCTTTTGGGGTCGAATAAACCAGAAAACCCAGCGCCAGAATCGCTACGGCGGTCCAGAGGAAGGTCTTGATTTTATGTTTCATTATAGCTCCCGGACTCAACCCTGACGGGAATAAGAGTCCCCGGTTTGCCGTTTTTTGTCGTCATTCGTGGTGTCAGGCATTATATATTTACTCTCTCAAAAGAGCAATGACGGTTTTTGACCGTTATCAAAAGCGGTTTTATTTGACAGAATGCCAACTGTAGGGTATGGTTAAAATGTATGAGTGTGTTGGAATTGTTTTTGTGGGTTGTCCCTGTAAAATGGTTCCGTCGCAAACCTGATGACTGTTTTGTTTGGAGTTACAGTTAGTGTCGTCTGGAATGAGTACAGGATTGAAGGTCTCGCTTACCTTACTTTGTTGGGCCGGATTGCTATGCGCCGCAGTTGAAGCCCAGACTCCGCCGCCGGCACCGGAAAAATCCTCCAAGAATGATCTGATGATCCAGGTGGTTAGCAATCCGGATACTCCGCTGGGACTGCGTCAGGCCAACGCCCAGGCCCTGTTGCAGGACCCCCAGGCTCACTCGGCCCTGATCGAGCTATTTCAGGCAGAGCCCGATAACGAAAACATTGTCACCAGGATTATCATCTGTCAGGCGATCGCCGCATTGAACGATGAATCTGTTATCGACCAGCTGGCGAGAGTGGTTCCCAAGAACTTTATTGAGCCGCTTTTTCAGGCGCTTCTTTCCAGTCATGCCGAACTGTCTTCGTGGGCGGCACAGGCTCTGGTAAAGTGCCACGACGGTGTATCAGAGCGGCTGGCCGGACTGGTTGTCGATACATCAGAAACTCCCGCTCATCGTTTGGCGGGCATCATTGCCCTTAAACTGATTATTAATCGCCAGTCTGTACTGACGTTGGCGGGGTTGTTAAACGATAACGATGCCGAGGTTCGCGGCCGAGCCGCGGCCGCACTATCTGAAATGCTGTATATGCCTGATCCACTGGATGACGAACATTTTCTCAATAGTATCCTGCCCCAACTGCGGAAGATGAACGAACCTGCTTTTCTATTGTGGCTTATGGGTCGCCAGAGAACGCGTCTTCGCGACATTAATCTTCGTCAGCATCAGGACCAACAGGAAACGGCACTTTGGCGGGAGCGGTTTTTCCAGGCCCAGACGGAGAAATTCAATCTTCTGGTCAGTCCTGATGAAAAACTGAAGTTTCTGAAAGGCTATCTTGTCGATCAGCAGGAAGACCTGCTACGGATTTGGGCCTTGGAGAGGATAAACGAGTGGTGTAAAACCGCCTCGGTCCGTGTCGGCCCGGTTGCCCAACAGCTCGTGGAGCTTTTACCACGCTTCATCGTTGACAATCAGCCTCAGGTAAGGCGATTAACCGCGACGGCACTGGCCCAGTTAGATTATAAGATCGTCCATCCTGCCGCGAAGGCACTTCTTGAGCAGTTGAAAAAAGAAACCGATCCTGCTGTGCAGGCAGCTTTATTGAGTACTTTAGGTACATTGGAATCAGTTCCGGCTCTCGATCAGGCACTGAAACTGCTGGCGGAGAACCCCGTCAGGCAGGTTGATATCGTAGCACAGGAGGCTGCTCGATCCGTGGGGAAAATCTGTGGCGCCCAAGCCAAAATAATTTCTACCGAGCAGATTGAACAGGTAGCCGCGTGCCTTGCTCAAAGCTATCCCCATAGGCCCAATTCCGCTGGTCTCCGCGGCGAATGGCTCCAGGCTATGAAAAGAATAGCCGAGCAGGAAAAGTTTCGTCCGCAGGCGGGCAAATATTTTGAAAAAATCCTGATTCAGGCTCTGGACGATCCTGATCCGAGTGTTTGCAGCCCTGCTGTGTATGCCTTGTCTGAACTACTCGATCGTGATGTTCTGCCGCTGCTGCTGACAGAACCGAGAAACCTGCTCGATAATAAGGACAACGAGGAAAATACTGCGCGTTTTGCAACCGTGCGTTTTGCGGTGGTTACCGCTGTCGAAAAATTTGGCGGCGCCGAATATCTGGCTCCCCTCCGACGCCAGCTTGGTCAGGAAACCGACCCGGATGTAGTCCAACGGATTCAGGGAGCCTTCCTGAAAATACTGGAGTCCCTTGGCCTGGATGAAGTTCACCAGTGGGCATTGCAACTGCAAACCGTCGGCGATAAAGAAGAATTATTGCGTGTGGAGGTAATTCGGATACTGTGGGACAAGATAACAAAATCCAAAACCGCCGGCGCCGTTGTAAAACTCGATTACGAGAAATTTGCCCTGTCCCGGCAGGCCGAGATTGCCGAACAGAAAAATCTGCCCCTCCAGGCGGTGAAATGGTACCAGAAATTATTAGCCCTGAAAGTTCCTGAAGAACATAAAGATAACTATCGGGAAAAAATTATCTCTCTGTCCCTGGCTAACGATAGTAAAGAGATTCTGCAGGTGGCCCAGGTCGCGATGGTTGAAGTTATTAAACGGCGTCCGACTGTACTCACCCGGATTGCGCATACCTGCGACGCCTTAAGCCTCAGTGATGATAAACAGTTACTACGCCGGGCAGAGATAATCGCCGCTCTGATAATACCACTGCCTTCGCAGACGTTACCCTCTTCGGAAATAGCCCGGAGTTGGCAAAGGCGAGCCAATGAAACCGCCCTTGCCTTGATTGATCGGCAGGAAAAACTGTTGTCCGAAACCGGCAAAGAAAACCCCGAAGCAATCAAGATGTTGGCCCGTTTGGATAGCAGGCTTACCAGTTACCCTTCGTTCGAGGTCCCTGTCCAAAAACGACAGGAGGCGTTAGAGAAGTTACGCTCGATTATCCAGTCGGTACCAGAAAAGGCTGATTCCAAACCGGACACCGAGCGGATGCCAAAAGCCGACGATAAGGAACAAAAGAAATCGTCGAAAAGTCCCGGTGCTGACGCCGGCGCCAAAAGCTCAACTCGACCGTGAGCACTATAAATAACTGGAGTTTGGCAAAATGGCGATTAGGCATATTTTTTTGGAACATCAATTTAAAACTATATTTCGCAGAAAGATAATAAGTTCTTGATACTAATACGGTTACGGGATTAGTAAAGAAATTTCCAAAGCCAAATTTCTTTACTAATGTATGCCTAACCTCCATTTTGCAAAAGTTTTGTAAATAACTTTCGGATATGATTATGTTTGAAGAACTTGCGTATTCTCTGAAACCGCTGTGCAAGCGGTTAATTATCATTGTCGTACTGGTCCTGCTGGCCTGGCTGGGGTATGAAGGTTTCCGTCGGATTGGCAGTTCACTTGAGGTGAAACATCCGCATCCTACCGATCCGGCCGAGACTACGGGTCGTTTTTTTCAGTCTCTTGCCGGCGGGGATTACCAGCAGGCGTATGGGTTGCTGGTAGCTTCTCTCAAGGCGGCTACTTTGGTTGGACAGCAGAGTCGGGTTGAGGGTTACTTTCCTCATTTTGCCCGCATTGCCGACTATTTCCGCAAATACGCGGGTGAGGATTTCATAGCAAATATGCAAGTTTCCGCTGACGGCCGACGTGTTACATTTGCCAACGATATTACCCTGACAGTTCAGTTGGAGGCCACGCGAGGTTCCGATAAGGAAAATCATTACGGCATTCGTCGGATCAATGAATTTCCTATCGACGCGGCCCCGAAGATGGGTGTAGAGAAATACTATCGCGGCCTGGGGCGGACTATGGAGGGTCTGGATAGTTCAAGCGGGACAGATGAGATTAACGACGTTTCCGAAGTCATTCGGCCCCACCCCGGCGAATCGGAACGAGAAACACAACGGCGATGGTTCGAATCCTTCAAATGCGCTCCACAACTGGATACTCGCCACAGTATTCTGGAATGGATTATAAAACGGTACGGCTCCGAGCCGCTCACGCGGAAGTTTTTGACTGAGTTGGCTGCCGATGAAAAACAGCCCGCTCATCTGCGCAGTCTGGCCCGCCAAACGCTCGACCACTATAGAGAACAAGAATAGAAAAAAAATGCCTTGCCGATCATTTTGTCTCTTGGGACAAATGTGTCTTCCTGATTCTTTCTGCTTACAATAACTCCGTTTTTGTCCCCGTCAATTTCCTTGATAATGCCTACCATCGCTCGTTCGTC
>DAOWIP010000029.1 GCA_030640865.1 Sedimentisphaerales bacterium
CCTGAGCATAAACGTTAGCCGTCTTAACATTGCCTACATCAGGCGAGACCACCACTTTATCAGGCAGGTCCAAACCGCGAAAGTAGGAGGCAATCACCGGCTCGGCTCTCAAGTGATCAACGGGAATATCAAAAAAACCCTGCACTTGTTCCGCGTGCAGATCAATTGCCAGCAACCGATCTGCCTTGGCTGTTGTAATCAGATTCGCGGCCAATTTAGCGCTGATCGGCGTACGGCCTTCGCTCTTGCGGTCCTGGCGGGCATATCCGAAATACGGCATTACCGCTGTAATACGCATCGCCGAGGCACGGTGCAGACAATCGAGAAAAATCAGCAGTTCCATCATATTCTGGTTCACTGGAGGGCAGGTCGACTGTACTATAAAGCAGTCTCGACCGCGCACGTCGTCTTCCACACGCACCAGAGTCTCGCCGTCGGAAAACTCTTCTATTTGGGCCTTGCCCACACTCACTTTCAGATAATCGCATATCTTTTCAGTCAGTTCCGGATTGCCGGAACCACTGAAAACAAGTAATTCATTTTGACTTACCATACGGATAACTAACCTTACGACAATATGTTACGATTTCGCTCGCGGGAATTCCAATACGCGGTGCGTACAGCCAAACTACCCGGCCAGGACTTGAACCTGGAATGCGAGTACCAAAAACTCGTGTGTTACCAATTACACCACCGGGTATTCCGCAATCTTTTTCCATATCTGAAAGGTCGCGGTCGGGCCTACTCACCCGTGATGGACCCTGCCGGAGGCCTGAACTGGATATGCCGCATAACTTCCAGCCCATCGCGCGACTACTCACGCCGCCCCTTGCGACAAGGTAACTTGGCATAATAACAACCTTTGGCCTTGTTTGCAATATATTTTTTTTAATATACTCATTCCAGGTAAGAATATCGTGTTATATATCTCGTAACTTCATTATCCACAAGATGTTGCAAACAATCTTGTAGGGTGGGGTCTTACCCCACGCGTTTTTCTTCTGTTGCGACGCCTTTTTCGCCTTGAGGCATTTTATAGCCTAACAATTGTATAACCGCCTCAACTGTTCTGCCTGTGGCGCCTTTGTTTTCGATAATCACCTGCCTGGCCCGACTGCCCATCTGCCGGGCCGACTCGGTATCCTGGAGCAACTTTTCAGTTACTTGCGTAAGTTGAATCCCATCGGCAACAACCTTTATACCCTTGGCCGCCGCCAGCTTTTTCATGCTATCGATAAAGTTCTCTGTATAGGGTCCTATAATAACAGGCTTGGCCAATCCCGCTGCCTCGATCATATCCGACCCCCCCATCGGCACCAGCGATCGGCCGACAAAAACAACGCTCGCCAAACTGTAGAACTTGCGTAGGTCGCCCATTGTGTCGCCCAGTATTACTGCGCTGCTGTCTCGATCGCTTACTTTATATTCTCCCGTCTTCACTCGGCTATAGCGTATCAGTTGATAACCGCGTGATTTAATCAAACGGGCCGCCTCGTCGAACCGTTCTGGTTTACGTGGCACAATTACCAGCCGTATCTGCTGTAGTTTTTTTGTCTGCCGTAATTGGCTGAAACTGTTAAGGACAATCTCTTCTTCGCCCGGTCCCGTACTGCCTGCCACCCAGATCGGCTCATCTTTTTTCAAGCCAAGTTGCCCTGCAAGTTCTTTTGCCCCGGCTACCGTATCGCCCACTTCTGCGGTATCATATTTCAGTGAGCCTGCCACCAGTACTCGCTCTCGGAGCACGCCTAAATACCGAAACCGCTCGGCATACGTCTCGTCCTGTACCAGTGCCAGCGACAAACGTCTGAAAATCGGCCGTACAAGCGGTGCGATTCGTCGATAACGTGGGAATCCTTTGGCGCTGCTTATCCGTCCGTTCGCCACCATAACCGGAATCCCCTGCCGGGCGGTCTCGCTCATGAAATTGGGCCACACCTCTAATTCCATCATTATACATAACTGCGGACGCAGTCGTTTTAATGCTTTTTTGATGGCTTGTGAAAAATCCAGCGGAAAGAAAAACACCCGATGCGAGTTGCCGTACAGCTTTTTGGCACGGTTGATCCCTGTATCGGTGGTACTGCTGATAACAATCTCAAATTGTGGTAGAAATCGATGAATCTCTTCGATCAACGTGCCGATGGCGTTAATTTCGCCCATACTCACCGCGTGGACCCAGATGCAGGGTTGATTAGTAAATCGAACGGGAACAAAGCCTAACCGTTCTTTCCACCCAATCCGATACCGCTTCTGTGTGGTCATACGATACAGAATCCACGGTGCCAGCAATACCATTAGCAGCACATAAACTATATCCAGCAATAGACATATCATCTGCGCTATTGTAGGTGTTAAGGGTAGCCTTCGGCAAGTAAAATCAGTAACCGGCGGGAGCGACGGGTGGCAACCATTGAAGTCCCGATAAAATCGGCTGGGTGGCACCTTTCTGTATTTCAGAGAGGTGCTCCTGTATAATCCTCGGCATTGAACCCGATAAAATTTTAACTGACCATTAGTATTTGTTGCTGGAACTTTTTAAATAGCCCTCGCTGTTAAGCGGGGGTTCTTTACCAGCCCCTGATGTAAAATCAGGGGGCAAAACCGCGATAAATCAGGCTAATATCTTTTTTCACTCCAGAAGTGTCCGAAAATTATCTTATCGCCTTTTTCTGTGCCGAGTGGGCATTCATCGCTAATAACAGGAACGTCTGTTTTTTCCAGTGGTATTACGTGGGCGTCGAGGAAGAGTATATTATTTAATCGACGATGAGGGAATACCAGGTTTTCCAGGGGGCAGGAAGTATATAAGACAATGCCCGGCGCCATAGCGGTTCCGTACCCTTCGCACAGGGCCAGGGTTCCGGATGGGAAATGGAACTCGGAAGATTTGCGTTGTGGGCTTTTGCGGTGAGCGCGCATCCCGCGACCAAAAGTTCCATTCATCGTATAACTGAGAGAATACGGCCGAGGTTCGGCCTCAAGGTTATGCTTTTCATCTCGACGCGTCATAGTCGGTTCACGATGACTTGGGCAGGTCAGGGGTGATCGCTGCGCAGGTGGCCCAAGCAGGCGGCCTTCGCTATCCCGCTGAAGTTCTATATCCAGATTAACCATTAGTTCCGGGTTCATAAACCAGTTTTGCGGGCTGTGCTTCATATTTTCCGGTGTTCTTTTCGGCGGCTCGGACCAGGGAAGCCAATCATCGTTATTGATACTATAAGCGGTCAGAGCGAATCCCATGCTTTTCAGGTTCGTCGAACAAGCGACCCGACGTGCCTGCTCACGAGCGGTGCTGAGTGCCGGCAGTAGAACAGCCAGGAGCAGGGCGATGATACTTATAACCACCAACAACTCAATCAACGTGAAGCCTTTTTGTTTCGTGTCCATATATAATCACCTCACCCCTCGCTGAAGCAAGGCGTGCCACGGTCGTTTCGGCCGTGCTTCTCTCACTTTCCACAACAGCGTTGTATGCTCATTCCAAATAAAAATACAGCATTAGTGATTCCATAACTCCTTTAATATCAGCAAAACGCAAATTATGCTACACAATAAAATCATACCCGATGGGTATAACTGGCTGAATTCTTACATTCTATGCTTTTTTCATGTGTTTTCGACGAGAAAATATCCCCAGTCCGCCGACAGCCAACAGAACTATCGTTAACGGCTCAGGTACGCTGCCAGCGGCATCGAAGAACATACCGGAGCCTGAACCAGTGGCGGACCGCTCAAACTTGATGTAATGCAGATTGTCGAGTGTGCCGAAATCGAGGGTGATGTACCTGTCGAGCCCGGTGGCGCCTACTTCATGGAAAAAGCCGGGCTTGCCGGGTATCTGGCCCTTCGCACCGGTGATTATACCGATCTGGGTGTAACTGCCATCGTCCGTGCTGCCCAACACAGTTGCCTCACAATTTGGACCACCATAGACTTTCACAGCCAGGTCGTTACCGGGGATATTCACCAAGGCCGTTTCATAATAGAGGATAAAGTGAGCTGCGCCGGCGCCTTTCCAGCCGGCCACATAGTCATTATCCCCTGTGTCCCAGGCGTTACCGTTACCATCAACATCCGCGTCTGGTGCGCCGGTTACCCACCAGGTACTGGGATCGGCTCCCTGTTCACTCCATAAAATATTCTCGACAAGGCCGTAGTTCTGTATTCCTCCACTCCAGTCGGAGACACTGTCGGCCCAATTCTGACCGTTGATAACGGCCGCGTTGAGAGAGGCGGCAAAGCCGCCGAGCAAGGCCATTACCAAAACAATAGCTGACAATCTTTTTCTGTTCATTTTTACTTCTCCTTCTTGTTAATACATTACCGTTATATTCGTGACACGATCACAAATATTTCATGTTTTAATTTACTACCAGGTTGGTGTACAATTCGGATTACAGGGATCATTACATTCCAGCCATTCTTCGGCAAAGATGGCCAGGTCGGATACATCGATATAGCAATCGTGATTCAGGTCGGCTTCAATGCCATAACCACTCTGCCAGAGGCCGTGGCAGATTGAGGGTGGCGGCTCCGGCAGAGACGAATGATCGCAACTGCCGTCCGTTGGATTATTGCACGTCAGCCAATTGGTGGTGAACAAGGCAAAATCCAGCAGGTTGACATAGCAATCCTTATTAAGGTCGGAGGTGATACACCAACCATAATACGCCACTTCCACACGGCTGGTCGGTTCGATCACATCGGCGGACGCGAACGAGTCAAAAAACATGCCCGTGCCTCCAAAAGCAGTTTCCCGATAAACCTTGATATATCGCACGTTGTCAATAGCAAAGTTGAAACGAGCATCGTAGAAACGGCCCGGCGTTCCCGGAATCTCGTCCTCCACACCGGCGATGGTGCCGATTCGAACGTAATTACAGGGGTCGTTATCTGCGCCGGCCCACACGGAAGCCTCGGCATAACTACCACAATACAGATGGATCACTACAGCATTGGCGTCAGGAGCATCATCAAGCGGTATGTCGAACTTAACCACAATTTCCTGTTGTGGGGTTGCGAATCGCCAGCCGGCGACATAGTCCATATCGCAGGGGTCCCACGCATAACCATTGCCTATGCCGTTCGGGTCCACATCAGCGTCTGATGGACCCAGAACCCACCACACAGTGCAGGGGTCCATTATCTCGGCCCCGGAGCCACTGCCGCCGGGGACAAACCCGGAATTCTGGATATCTTCCGTGTAATGAACAACGCTGTCGGCCCAATTCCGACCATTGATATACCTGGCGATAGCGGAGCCGGAAAAAACACCCACTATTACTACAAACAAAACAACATTGAAAAAAAACTTCCTTGTGAACATACCAAACTCCAAACTCTTCCCGCAAACTCGTAAATATCAAAATACAAAATGAGCCTGTCCCGTTATGACAAAGCAAATGGCGGGCATAGCCTGCCCTACCGTGACAGGAACTCATATACGATATGTGTCTCTAACATACGGGAGGCGGGCGAGCAGAGAATGGTTGACTGCTGAATTGTGAAATGTAAAAGAAATGAGGAGAACTAACATTATAAAATGCTATATCTGAATAAGTCAGATTAATTTCCGCTTCTATGACGCATGAGCCGAGAGTCCCCAGCAACTGTGCACAAATCGGACACTCATCATCTTCTTCGCTATCTACAGGCCTTTCCTGCCGGGTTTGCGACATTTCCGGATGATGATAAGTATCGGTACAAATATGCCATATCCACAAAAAACTCGTTGTTTGAGCCAAATGGAAAATAATGGTAATAATTACAATTTTTTTCTGATTTAGCAAAATCAAAATGGCCACTCTTCCAGTGTCGCCAGCGTCAACCTTACGACAAAATGTTACGGTTTCGCTCGCGGGAATTCCAATGCACGGTGCCTATCTTAACGCTTTTCTGTGTCTGGCTATACGCTCACACAAATTCCAATTTACCAGATAAAGTTTGATAAATCAAACATAATATTGATAAAATCGCCAAAAATCTAAAAAACAGCGTAAAAACAGTCCTCACGCTCCAAAATCAAGGGGATAAAAAACTTTTGACGCTAGCAAACTTGTTTGCTGAAGGCAAAGAGGTGCTTTATCCAATACGGTTATTCTGCTCTACTCATCTACCCATACCACCCATATACCCATATACTCATCTACTCATTTCAATAATGATCCGGTTCGTCACCTTACATTTAACGGGTTCATAAAAAGGTGCCTTAAAGATAATAGTACTGTCCAGGACAAGCGGCGATATTTCTTCCACTTTTACGGGTTCAGCCGCCTTGACTTCCACATCTATTATCCTGCTCGCATAGGGCAGCAGATACTCCTTGATCGTATTCGGGTTCACAGTCAATTGCGGATGTCCTCTGAAACCCCCTTCGACCCTCATGGGAACAAATGCGAAGTTGGTAATCTTTATTTGCGTCTTTCCATTGACAAGCTTTTCCCCTTTGATTTTTATAGGTGTGCATACAATCGCTTTGCCCTGATCGATTTTCTTTTTCACTTCCATTACAGCGTCGGCCAATAATATGTTTGTAACATCCTCGCTGAATATCCCATCCAGCGTCAGATTCGCTAACCGCGGCCCTTTTTCGGTCATTGTTACCCATACGATATGATCGAATCTCCCTAAACAAATCGACTCTGTCCTGCCGACCGACACATCTCCAACCTTTATTGCGCCTCCGGTAGTGCCCAGCCGGATATAGCTACGACCTTGGCGAACATTTTTTGCATACAGATGGATATGACCGGCAAAAACCGTGTATTTTCGTTCCCCCAGCAGTTTTTCAATCTCAAGCCAGCTCGGTCTATTCTTCTCCCACATCGGCCGATGTACAAACACCAGTGTCCACCGTACCTTGTGATACTTTTCCAATACTTCGCGAAAATATTCCTGCTGGTCTTTATCCAGATGATTCTTCTTGAATTCCTTTGCGCCGCCTTCACTGTCCAGGCACAAAAACAGTACATCTTTATATACAAAATGGTAATAGGGCTGTCCTCGCCGTTCCCGCCAGATTTCCAGCATCTCCGGACCGCTGATATCGTGGTTACCCGCTACATAGAAAAACGGCATTTCCAATTGCTTTACGATATTATCGAACTCTTCCCACTCGCTCTTGATTCTCTCTTTATCGTTCGTATATCCTTCTATCAAATCTCCGATAGATATCACAAACTCCGGCTGTAACAGATTTACTTTTCGCATTGCCTTGGCAAACACACCCGGCCGATGCCCACCTGTCCTGTCCGAAACGATTACAAACTGAAATTCTTTCGCGTCATCCTGAAACTTAAGATGTGTCCACGGATTCGCCCCATTTGTTTTCTCGACAATACAATCCGTCTCGCCACGGCAGCATTCCGCGAACACCGCCGTCGCCAATATCATAATCACCAGATACCATTGATTTCTCATAATATTCCTTACATAATTAAGACTCTGTAACAGACAAAAGCATCATTTGTCTGACTTCGATAATATTCTTATATCGTTTCCAGACAAACAAAACCGGAAATATACACAATAATATATGAATAATGGCAACCGTGTTTAACATTGTTAAACTGATATGTTTGTTTTCAAACATATATCCAATTAATCCCAATGGACTGATAACCACAACCAATTCAGATTGCAATATCCCGGACAATATCGGAGGCAATATTAAATATAATATGGCCAAAAAACCAAGAAGAATTCCTATCTTCTCCGAATCATTTCTGTAAATCAACCAAAGCTCCAACAGCAGAAGCAACAGCATATACGAGCAGAATAATATAAAAAGCATGTATCCCCATTGAACCGGAGCAACCCTCGCTTTCACGGCGGCTCCGATTGCAAAAACAGACCAGACCGCAAACAAAACTATTGCCAGACTCATGTTACAGTGTCGTATAAAAGACAGAAGCGATTTCCTGCCGGAACCGGACTGAGTTTTAACAAATTGGCTGTTTTCGAAATATTTATGGGCTTGTCCCATCCATAGTTGGAGGTTGAAAAAAGCAATGGCTACTCCGGCCTGATCCACGTAAGATCAGGCCAGACAAATAATTAACTTTTACTCGAAAGG
>DAOWIP010000435.1 GCA_030640865.1 Sedimentisphaerales bacterium
CCTACCGGGGGCTTACGCCCCCGGCTATGCGCTCTTTCGGCCCTTCGGGCCTAAGAAAAAGAACCTGTGAACGGTCACAAAACAACTACTCCAATAACTGAACACTAATGTATCTTTTTGCCGGTTAAAATTCAAGATACTTTATGGCCTAAAAAACGAAATAAAAGCCAGCCGCCTTCCTGCGTGCGCGATATAACCGTTTGATATTAAAGCAGATACGCAGCCTGCGGCAGGGTATGTTCGCAGGCGACCTTGAACTTGTTCCGGCTAAAAAAAAACTTGCTAAAAGCACAGTATGGATTAACATAGACTGTTCAAAATAGTGGCTCTGTATAATTATGCCGTTGTACCGGCAAGAATAAGAGTCTATAAATATTTACAGGAGGTACTATGAAAGGTCAAAAAGCAACAATCGGACATAACGAAAGAAGGGTTTCACGACGTGATTTTATGAAAGGGACCGTAGCGGCTACCGCGGCGTTCACGATAGTACCCGGTTATGTACTGGGTCAAGGAGCACCCAGCGGCAAACTAAATATTGCCGCCATCGGCTCGGGGGGTATGGGAAGAAAGAATATTAACGCATGCCTGCCCGAAAACATTGTCGCCCTATGCGATGTCGATTGGAATCGGGCGGGGGCGACGTTCAAGAAGTTTCCCGAAGCGAAGAGATTCAAGGATTTCCGGGAGATGCTGGATAAAATGGGGGATAAGATCGACGCGGTTATAGTGGCGACGCCGGACCATACGCACGCGGTGGCGGCGATGGCCGCGATGAAAAAGCACAAGCATGTCTATGTCCAAAAACCACTGACACGTACTGTGTATGAGGCAAGGATGCTGACGGAGGCAGCCCGTAAATATGGCGTGAAGACACAGATGGGCAACCAGGGCCATTCCGGTGAGGGGATTCGTCTGGTATGTGAGTGGATAGCGGATGGGGCAATCGGCGATGTATATGAAGTACACTGTTGGACAGACCGGCCTATCTGGCCGCAGGGGATCGGCCGGCCCGAAGGGACGTCGCCGATACCAAAAACACTGGATTGGGATTTGTGGCTGGGGACGGCACCCTGGCGGCCTTACAACCCGGCGTATCTGCCGTTTAATTGGCGGGCATGGCTGGATTTCGGCGCCGGTGCTTTGGGAGATATGGGCTGCCATGTAATGGACGCGGCGTTCATGTCGCTGAAATTGGAATATCCGGAAAGTGTGCAGGCGTCACACTCATACGATGTGCAAAAGATGTGGACGCGAGTTGACAACAAGGAAACATATCCAAGAGCGTCTATCGTACATTATCAATTCCCCGCACGGGCAGGAATGCCCCCGGTCAAATTTCACTGGTATGACGGAGGGATATTGCCGGAGATACCAAACGATCTGGAAATCGGTCGGAAAATACCGGAAAGTGGTACAATTTTGGTGGGCGAGAAAGGCAAGATTATGTGTGATACCTACGCGGAAAGCCCGCGACTGATACCAGAGAGCAAGATGAATGCCTATAAAAAACCACCAAAATCCCTGCCTCGGATACCAAACGGTGCCGGCGGTCACGAGCAGGATTGGATCAGGGCCTGCAAGGGCAAGGGGCAGTCCTGTTCCAACTTTGACTACGCGGGCCCGTTCACTGAAACCGTTGTTATGGGCAATCTGGCCGTGCTCAACCCGGGCAAAAGATTGATGTGGGATGGTGAAAATATGAAAATCACCAACGACGAAAAAGCAAATGCGTTTGTCAAGATGCCTTATCGTGAGGGATGGAGCCTTTGAGCAATATAAAATGTAAAATGTAAAATAAACAATTAAGAGAACAAGTGCATGAATCATTATAAGAATCCTGAAAAAATTAAGGGTATGGTTTCGCGACGGGAGTTTTTGAGTGGGGCCGCGGCGGCGATGGCTTTGACGGTAGTTCCAAGCCATGTGTTAGGCAAAAACGCGCCGAGTAACAAATTGAACATCGCCTGTATCGGTGTGGGCGGGGTCGGGGCGAGTGATGTCAAAGGCGTCGAGAGTGAGAATATCGTGGCCATGTGCGATGTGGATTGGCACTGGGCGGCAAAGACACTTGAGAGATTTCCCAAAGCCACAAAATATTGGGATTACCGCAAGATGCTGGAAAAAGAACGAGGTATCGACGCGGTAGTCATCAGCACACCGGACCATATGCACGCTCCGCAGGCAATTATGGCAATGAGGATGGGCAGGCATGTCTATGTCGAGAAGCCTATAGCTCATACGATTTATGAGTGTCGTAAGATGACTGAAATAGCGAGAGAGATGAAAGTGGTTACTCAAATGGGCAACCAGGGACATGCCGGCGAAGGTATCCGGCTGACTTATGAGTTCATTCACGACGGTGCTATCGGGACAGTACGCGAAGTGCATAGCTGGTCGAATCGGCCTGTCTGGCCGCAGGGGATAGATCGTCCCAAGGATACACCGAAGGTACCCGATACGCTGGACTGGGACCTGTGGCTGGGCCCCGCGCCGTATCG
>DAOWIP010000448.1 GCA_030640865.1 Sedimentisphaerales bacterium
ATATATACTATGAAAAACACAAACCAACGACGTAAATTGTAGCCGTCGTTGGTTTTATCTCCAGTATGAAGGAGTATCTTCAGACTGCGTTTAATCATTAAGGATTTTTCCGTCGGTCATCCGGACGACTCTGTCGGCCCACCGGGCGGCAGAGGGCGAATGGGTAATCATAACAACTGTAACGCCTGACTGTTGATGTACCTCCCGGAACAATTGCAGGATGCGTTCGCTGTTGGCCGAATCGAGATTGCCCGTAGGTTCGTCGGCCAGTATCAGTTCCGGCCGATGAGAAATCGCACGGGCAATAGCTATCCGCTGCTGTTGACCAATAGAAAGTTGTCCCGGTTTATAATGGGCCTTGTCGGCCATCCCGACGGATTCCAGGGCATTACTGATCTGGCCGTCGAGTTGATGGCCGCGGATACGTTCGGCTATGGCGATATTCTGCCGCGCGGTGAGCGTGGGCAAAAGGTTGAACCGCTGAAAAACAAACCCGATTTTCTCACGTCGCAGCAGGGAACGACCGTTTTTCCTAAGAATACTTGTTTCGCAGCCATCAAGATAAACTTTACCGGAAGTGGGCGAAAGCATCAGGCCCAGAATGTGCATCAGGGTACTCTTGCCGCAGCCGCTCGGACCCATTATCGCGACGAATTCACTATGGCGGATTTCCAGATTGATATCGAACAACACCGGCGTTTTCAGCCGGCCGCTGCGAAATGTCATACAAAGTTCTTTAGTTTCAATTAACAATTAACAGATATCGTCCCAAAGTTGGGGAAAACGTGCGCCTCCGGCGTATCGCCGGGAAACTGCGTAAAGAACATAATAAAACACGGCCGATACGGCCGTGGCACACTTTGTTTCATCTTCCGCAACAATACTAAATAGATGGATTAGATTACCGCATGGGGTAATAACGCGCTCTACAAGACTTCATCCAGTGCCGCCTGCAGGGTTTTTTTTGGTGACAGACCCACTAATTTTTTTGCGACTTCACCGTTTTTGAAGATGATCAACGTGGGAATAGCGCTAATACCTAATTTAACAGCGGTATCCTGACTGTCATCGGTGTTGACTTTGCCTACCTTGACTTTGCCGGCATACTCCTGGGCCAATTCTTCGATAGTGGATTCCTGCATTCGGCAAGGCCCGCACCATTCCGCCCAGAAGTCCACCAGAACCGGAGTGGCACTGTTGGTTACCTCGGTTTCAAAATTATCATTGTTGATTTCCACAATATTTTCAGACATCCGGCGAACTCCTCTCGCTATATTAAAAGGTTTTTTCAAACTACAATTGACGTTACGGGTATATTATAATTGGAAGTCTTTATTGTCAAATATAATTAGTTCCTGTTGCGGAAAACGTATATCTCCGGTGTGTCGCTGGGAAACCACGTAAAGAACGTAATAAAACACAGCCAGGATGGCCGTGGCGCACTTTATCTCATCTTCCGCAACAGGAACTAATTACATAAAGACCATACGTTTTTCCGCGGTGCAGCGCAGTTTTTGCAGGGCTTTGTTTTGGATTTGCCTTATTCGCTCTTTGGACAGGCCCAGCTTCCTGCCGATTTCCTTTAGGCTCATGGGAGTGAGACTGTTTTCGTTTAGTGGAAATCGCATGGTTAGTACCGACTGTTCCCTTAGGGAAAGAGCGGCTGTATTATTGTGTAATATGCTGCGTATTTCTTCGATTTTATCTTCCTGAATCACCTTACGCAGTTGGTCAAGATAGTCGTCATTTTCTATGGTCGAATCCAACTGTGTCGGGAATAAGCTTCGATAGCGGTAACTGCATTTGGCGGCGCGTGAGAAACTCTTGAGTATGGCCCGACACGCATAGGTGCTGAACTTATACCCCCGTCCGCAGTCGAACTTGTCTGATGCCCGCAGCAGTGCCATACTGCCTTCACTAATCAAATCGGTGAAGTCCACGTTGTAATAATGAGCGCTTTTGGCCATAGCCAACACCAGGCCCATGTTACCGGCGACGATTTTCCCCTGTGTGATTATCTGTTTTTCGTACCAGTAGAGAAGCTCCCTGGAATTCGTTTCCCACCGGCCGGCTCTGTCTTTCGGTCTTGCGGTCTCAATAAGAGAATCAAGCAATTTACACCGAATCCGGTTGATCATATAGCGGGCATAATTAAACTGCAGAAACAGCGTCTCGGTCTGTTCGGCCTTGAGGGATGTATCAGGTGGAATATCGATCCGCTGTACCATAATCGAAGCCGTAAAAACCTGGTCCTGAAAACGGGCGTCGGGAACATACGATACAGGTTCCGCCAGGATATTCCTCATAATATTATGCCGCGTCCGGGACTTCCGGAATTGCCCTCTCAAGATTCGCCATCGGCCGGAGTCGAGCCTTTGCGTAGTGATTTTCATTGTTCGCCTCCCTACGAAATTGTCCGAATCCTTCGTTAAATCACCATTGCCAATTTTATGAAGTGAAGCTGCCTTGATTCAACCTCCGCAATTTAAGCAAGAACTGATATTAAAGCAATC
>DAOWIP010000173.1 GCA_030640865.1 Sedimentisphaerales bacterium
AAGTATTTATATTCATTTTTCCATAATTCGTCGTTTATGCCACTTCAGGGTTCAATATACAGTCATCCACATCATTTTTAAAGGGGCTACTTTGCAGCCAGGTGCTCCGGCCGATCCTGCCGAGTCGGCCAAGTTGAGTTTGCGGCACTTCGCTCTTTTGCAGGATAAGTTGTACCTCCCAACTAAAAACATCTCCAACATAATTTCGTACCCAATCAACAAAACGCCGATAGCCCTGTCCGCCCGGCAGTAATCGCTGGTATTTGGCGAAATCCATAGGCCCGATCCTGATTCTGAATTTATTCTGGCAGTCCCAGACACGCGAGCCAACAATGGTTGTGCTACCGAGAGAGCCGGTCTCCGGCGATTCCCCCAACCGACAGCAACTCGCAGGCGGAAGATTAATCCACTGACTTACAAATTGCTCAACCTGGGCAGGCAAGCCGAAATATTCCTGCAAAATCGACTGTAACCCTTCACTATGCCCGTTAGGACACATAAGATGGCCGGAAAAATAGAGCTTGGCCCGGTCAGGAATGGAGTCCCGCCGCCAAAGTGAATCCATTCCAATTCCCAATAAACCGCCGAAATAAAAGGAATATCGGTCAGTTGCAGGTTTATCGTAATTTACGGCCTTCTGAGCAGAAGCCCAGGCCCGGTAAAACAAAGAAACCATCCGATGATTAAATATGTCCAGAAAACGCGCCAGTGTCTCGTCCTGATGATGCAAGATTCGTTCCTGAGCATATTCGGTCAGATGCGCCGGCAAAGGACCGTTAGGGCCGAGAAGGCCAAGAAAATCCACGAACATCCGATTCGCCTTCTCATCATTGCCCGGAGTAAAAGTAGAGATAGCAGAAGGCGGAAACCGCAGCGACGGCTGCTGGCAGAAACGCACAAAATCGTCCCGCGGGTGAGCAGAGGCGCCTAACCGCGGAAGCTCCGGATACGCGCACTGAAGCCGCCGAACCGCCTGAAAGAAGTTGAAACTGTATGGCTTCTCCTCAAGCTGCCGTATTAAAGAATGTGCTCCAGTCCCTTTCTCATCGGCCATCGCATTACCTCGCCGCGTTCCGTTGCGCGGACCACCGTTTCCGTAAATGAATTAATCGAGACATATTTGGCAAAAAACTGTTCAAGAACGGCACCCAACAGAAAAATGCCCGTGCCCTCAAAAGCAATTTCGTCAAACTCAACCGCTACCTCCAACCCACGGGCAAAAGCAATCGGGCCGGGAGCCTTAATGCGTCTGACAACAGGTCGGCTGCTTATAGACTTCAATCCATCAATCTGTCTGCGTATCTGAGGATTACTCGCGTCGCCGTATAGTTTCATAATATCACGCAGCGCCGCGGCCCCCTCGCCATTTTCCGTATCGGTAAGCGAAAGATAATTCAGGGTCAAATGGCTGATTACCCGCCAGGCAATCTCACCCTGGGCATAAGAAGGTTTCGGGATTGAAGGAGTTCCCACGCATCGGATAGATTGATATGGCGCGTTTTTTTCCATAGTAAAATCGGTAACACCCTGTCCCATAGCCATTTGCAGAGACAAATCACGATTTGTACACAGCGTATCCGCCGCCAACTGCCGTAGGCCGGAATCATAGGGAGCGGTACTCGCATCAACGAGCGAAATAAAGACTTCACTGCCTGCGTAACTTGTCGAGCGAGGTCCAATACGGCGTTCCCGACTGGAGAGCGTGCGGGGGACCCTGTTCATTGTGAAATAGGCGCCGCTCTCGTCCTGGTCTGTATCTCTGGCGTGGTAAAAGGGCAGAAACTCCTGCTGTTGCTCCAGACTCGATCCGAAACCTGTTACCCCAAGTATCTGATAAACCTCGAAATCCGTCGGACGAGTGCGATCCGGCACTACGTGAAATTCCGCGAATCGGTCTTTAATATGAATACGGTCGGCGTGCCTGGGAAAGAGATTGACCGCCGGAGTTGTGAACAAGGCAAAATTGGAGGCGTCTATAGCGTTTTCCAGGTCAAGATCAGCCTCGTCCAACAGGAATATAAGGTCCATCTGATTGTCCCGGCAGTTTTGCACCGCCTCGGCCAAGCCACACAATTCAACATACATAAATCGTTGCGGAAACGCGAAATACTCATGTAAAAGCCGGTATCCCTGAAAGCTGCGGTTGTCAAACGGCAGCAGCTTTTGTTCATTGTCGAAACCAACACGTTTGATATTCGCCGGCTTGATTACCTTTTGCAGTTTTACAGGTTTGTCGGCGGACTGGGCCACAACGGCGATACTGTGAGCGAAAAGTTGTTCGTATAACCGCATTGGCGTTGCGCCTGCGCCTTGTAGATAAAAGGTAAGCCGATCCAGTTGTAATTCGTTCATATTCAGCCCGGCTGTTGTCCGCAGGCGAATTCTTATCCCCGCCTTGGCCCGCGTCTCAAAGGCCCCAGGCAGGTCCAGAACCCCCAGGTCGCGCGTATGATACTGTGCCTCAATCAGTTGCAGCGGCCATAGGCTGATCTCATGGGCAGTGCGATATTCACAGCGTGTCTGCTCGCCTTTACCGAGAATACTATGGACAGCAGTCTCACGCGGAATTGTGAACCCTTCCGCCAGGCCGCCCTCATTTGGGTCCGGGTTAAACTGTATGACGGCCATCGACGGGGTGGGCGAAAGGTAATGAGGGTAGATCGTCTCCAAAAGAGACTGGGTAAAACGGGGAAATTCTGCGTCCAGCTTCAACTGTACCCTCGCCGCGAGAAACGCGAAGCCCTCCAGCAGCCGTTCCACGTAAAGGTCGGCGCACGCAAATTCATCCAATGACAGACGTCCCGCTATTTTGGGGAACTCCCTGGCGAACTCGCCCCCCATAGCTCGCAGGTGAGCCAGTTCTTTGTCGTAAAAGCGTAACATTCGCCTGTCCATGCTATTATTCCCTGTAACATTTTATAAAAACGCGGTGAGGCATAGCCCCATTCTATTAAAATCGCCAACGCAATCAACCCAAAACGCCGGCTACCCCTCCTACTTCTTGCCCGGCCTACGCTTGCTGTTCAATTATATCTGTTTAGAACTTCGTTGCATATTATTTTTATCGCATCTTCTAATGCTGTTGTGATATTTTCTATCGAGGATAGTATTTTGTTTAATT
>DAOWIP010000289.1 GCA_030640865.1 Sedimentisphaerales bacterium
ATTACAGCGAGCGAAACCGTAACATATTGTTGTAAGACTACTTACCCGCGTACTAACGGGAAAATTCAATCGTGAGCACTATAAATAAGGAAAATTATGAGTAACAAATTGAAAGGCAACGCAGTAGTAGGACAGTCAGGCGGGCCGACCGCCGTTATCAATCAGTCGCTGATAGGCGTTATCGAAGAAATCTATGAGCAGGAGTATATCAACGAACTGCTGGGGGCTGTGCACGGCGTCGAAGGTATCCTGAACGAGAACTTCGTTAACCTCAAGCAAATACCGCGAAAAAAACTGGAAGTGGTGGCGCGTACACCCTCAGCGGCATTAGGCTCGTCAAGAATGAAACCGAAACAGGAACACTGTAATCAAATATTCGAGGTGTTCCGCAAAAACGATGTGCGATACTTCTTCTATATCGGCGGTAATGATTCGGCCAGTTCGGCGCATATTATCGATAACCTGGCCCAAGAAGCCGGGTATGACCTGAAGGTGTTCCACATTCCCAAAACAATAGATAACGATCTTCTGGTTACGGATCATTGTCCCGGTTTCGGTACGGCGGCAACGTTCGTGGCACAGGCAATTATCGGTAACGATCTCGATAACAGGTCCCTGCCAGGTATCAAAGTCGATATTATTATGGGCCGTAATGCCGGTTTTCTGACCGCATCGTCCGTTCTGGCACGGCGCTACGAAGGAGACGGGCCGCATTTGATATATGTGCCTGAACGACCAGTCAATATGGATAAATTCTGCAATGACGTGTGTGAAGTTTATGATCGATTAGGCCGCTGTCTGGTGGTTATCAGCGAAGGGATTTGCGATGAAGACCATATTCCCTGGGCTCAAAGGATTCAGAAGGAAGTCGAGGCGGACGCTCACGGAAACGTACAACTCTCCGGAAGCGGCGCACTGGCGGAGTTTATTTCGGTAAAATTGAAAGAGGTCTTGCCCGGAAAACGAATGCGGACCGATACGTTTGGTTATCTGCAGCGAAGTTTTCCCGGTGTGGTTTCGCCGGTAGATGCCTATGAGGCGCGTTACTGCGGGCGGATGGCAGTATCCTACGCGGCCAAGGACAATACAACCGGTAGCGTGTGTATGCAGCGGTTCGGTAAAGACGATCGATATCGGGTCGAAACATTTGTTACGAGCCTGGACTCGGTGGCTGTTAAAACCAAGAGTCTGCCCGATATGTATATCAATGAAGAAGGTAATAATATTAACGAAAGTTATTACGAGTATGTTTCGCCGTTAGCGGGGCCATTGCCGGAAGTTGGTTTTTTGCGGAGCTGAGGAGAGAGAAGTCAGAATTCAGAAGTCAGAAGAAAAGAAAAGAAATTGAACAGAAGGTCGCGAAGGAAGCGAAGAAGACAGAAGAAAAGAGCAACGCAAAAAATGAATCCGTAAGACCCCACCCTACAAAACTTATGCGTTCTGTCGGCCCTTCGGGCCTGATAAAGAAACGGTGCGATTTCATCGGCACCCTACTTAACTGATAAACGCGGCGCCCAGGCCCGCCCTACTTAAGAACCCACCGATCCCCGCCTACGCGGGGACATGCTTTACATCGGGGGCTGATGTTATGGATTATTTTAAATATAAAGACAATCAATTATTTTGTGAAAATGTGCCGGTCGCTCAGATAGCGCAGCAAATCGGTACCCCGGTATATATCTATAGTACGGCAACATTTCAGAGCCATTATAAAAAGCTGGTCGAGGCTTTCGCGGAACTGGAGCCGTTAATCTGTTATTCGGTCAAAGGCTGTAGTAATATAAATATTTGTCGGCTGCTGGCAGAGTTGGGCAGCGGGTTCGATATTGTCAGCGGAGGTGAGCTTTACCGTGTTCTGCAGGCAGGAGGGCAGGCGGATAAAGTAGTATATGCCGGCGTGGGCAAGACAGACGAGGAAATTCGCCAGGCCATCGAAGCGGGAATAGCCTGTTTCAATATCGAATCAGAATCGGAGCTGGAAAATCTCATTTTACTGGCGTCCCAATCCGACAGACGGGTACAAGCGGCCCTGCGGGTTAATCCAGACGTCGATCCCAAAACACACCGCTATACAACCACCGGCAAAAAAGAAAGCAAGTTCGGAGTCAATCTCGAACGCGCCCTGAAAGTATTCGAAGAATTCGGACATGACGATCATATCAAACTGAACGGCATTCATCTCCATATCGGATCGCCGGTAAATACCGTCGAGCCATACATACAGGCTATCAAAAAGGCACTGGTCTTTATTGATGAGCTTCGCGACAAAGGCTTTACAATAGAAACGCTCAACGTTGGAGGTGGATTCGGCGCCGATTATACCACAGGAGAAGCGCCCATCGCGGCCGATTACGCGGCAGCGATTATACCTTTGCTGCGGGATAAAGGCCTGCGACTTATATTAGAGCCGGGCCGAAGCATATCGGGCAATGCCGGCATACTTGTTACAAAGGTGCTTTATATGAAACAGGGGGGAGATAAGACCTTTGCCATCGTTGACGGCGCTATGAACGATCTGATCCGACCGGCGTTATATGAAGCATTCCATTTTATCTGGCCGGTACAGGTGGCTGATGGTTTCGCGGTTGAGAACCGCAGCAATACAATCGAGATACCAGGCACACAAAAAATGGACGTGGTTGGGCCTGTCTGTGAAACGAGCGATTTCCTGGCACAGGACCGTCTGCTGCCACCGTTACAACGCGGTGATCTGCTTTCGATTTTTACCGCCGGGGCGTACGGCTTTGCAATGAGCAGTCAGTATAATTCCCGACCTCGCGCAGCAGAAATACTCGTCGAAGGCGACAGCTTCCGTGTTATTCGACGGCGTGAATGCTATGAAGATTTGATATCGATAGAAAAGTAATAAATTGAAAAAAACAATAAGATTATAGATAACGCCAGGCGGATCGCTTCTGCCACTGCTCGGCCATTTCGTCAAAATCGCATCTGTCGATCAGGCCGTCGCAGTTAATATCCTCCGGCAAGTCCAGCATCTCCGTTGAACCACTATCATTCTTAAATGACCACCAGGCCTTAATTAGTTGCAGCAGGTCCTGAACATCGACTATTCCATCAACATTCAGATCGCCGGAGAATTGGTCTCCCTGCCAACTTTTCTTCTCACAACTATACGCCAGGCCATAAGTTTCCCGGAGATTATTTGTATTATCCGACAAAGTGTTTTCGACGGGGTCATCTGTTACACTAACCATAAAGGCTATTTTCTGTCTGCGGGGAGAGTGATAATATATATGCTGCAGGTTATCGCTTTCGCTGTAAGAATAATCCAGCCTTTCGAGGAATTGGCCCTGATTGTCGATGGACCACAATTCCATGGTCAGCACGTTCAACGGCAGGGCAGAAAATATACCCTCCTGGCGATAATGACGGAACCAGCATAGCGTACCCGTGAAGTATTCATCCGCTTCTAACGGCTCCGGCAAGTAGTATATTTTTACCGAGTTCGGATCGTTCGGATCAAGGCTGACCTGGTCCAAATCCCATCCGATATCAGCGTAATCACTACTATTGGGATCATGGTTTATGGGAACGCTGTTATAGCGTCCACCGGTTAGATGACGGTACGAATTCCAGGCATTGACCAGCCCTGCTCCCTGACGATAATCCAACGGTACTGCGTAATCGTCTTCAGGGTCGGACGTACCTTTGTGCCAACCAACGAGCTTGACAGCCCCATTAAGCAGCAGTGCTTTTATGACACGAGGGTCATCAGCCTGATCGATTTTCAACTGACGGGCCGCGTCGATCAACAAGGCCGCGATTCCGGCAACCTGGGGAGCGGCAAAACTACTGTACCCCGTTGCGTCGCGTCCGCAAATGTATGCATCGTTAGAATGACCACCAGGCCCAAGACACAGGCCCGGAGCGATAAGATCGGGTTTACATCTGCCGTCATCGGTTGGACCACAACTGCTGTATTTAACAGTCGGCGGCCCTACATATTGCAGCGAACGCGGAAACTCTCCGAGGCTGCGAGCTGCGGCCACGCTGATGACGTTGTATCCCCAGGAAGGTTTGCAGATGGAAGCGAACTCTTTCGGACCGTTACCGCCGGCCGCCACGGCCACCAATTCTTCGCGTTCGGCCATCGCGTCAATGCCCCGCTGCCACCATAAGGTAATCTCATCGTCGGCATCGGTACCCCAACTCATGCTAATCACGTCATTATCAAATGATTCCCGTTTTCCGGCCAGTACCCGCTTATAAATAAACCAGTTGGTCTCAAAAACATCCACCACCGCTTCAGGTACAATTCCGCGATATTCGAAAAGGCCCAACTCTTTATAGGAGGCCAAAGTATCGTAACCAAAGAGGATACCCGCAATTCGAGAGGCGTGTTCGGATTTCTGTACGGGACGATGGGGGTTCTGGTAGCAATACAAACCGCGCCAATCGGCGCCCATCAGTGCCCAGTGTTCGAAATCAGGCAGAAAGGCATACGCAGTAGGGTCTTCTTCGCTCGGCTGGCTCAACTCGACCAGGGCGACGTTGACCGTACTGCCGTCAAAATCCGGCTGGGAATCGTGCAATTCCCATACCCCGACAGGCCCCAGACACTGCGGCTGAGAGGCTCGCTCCGGCGACCAACCCGCGATACGATCCGCTGCCAAGCCCATCGGAGCCATCAAAAACAATACAGCCAGCAGCGATAAAAAACGGAACGTGTCTTTTAGCATCCGTTCACATCCATTACAATAAGACCCTGTTGGGATATTTTCAGTCAAATCAGTGATAAATATATTATAATGGCAATTGCTTCCACAAGCAACAGTAATTTCGTTAGATCGTCGTCATTCTCTTGTATCTGCCTAACTTATTCGTTTTTTTGCTTAGAGGCCTTATTTTTGGCGATTATCTGCTGCATAACATTAGGCGGGACAGGCTCATAGTGGCTTAGCTCCATTGAATAGCTACCCTGGCCACCGGTAACACTTTTAAGCTGGGAACTGTACTGCTGAATCTCCGCCAATGGTACCTGAGCCTTGATTGTGATCATATTGCCGGGCAGTACGTCCTGACCCTGTACGCGGCCGCGTCGTCCGGCCAGGTCGCCGGTGATGTCTCCAACTTTTTCACCGGGAATCGTAACCTCCATATTAACAATGGGTTCGAGCAGAGCGGGAGAACACTGCATAAATGCCTTGCGAAATACCTCTCGCCCGGCAATCTGAAAGGCAATATCTTTACTGTCAACCGGGTGAGTCTTACCGTCAACCAGCGACACCTTGACATCAACAACAGGGTATCCGGCAACTACGCCGTCAACCATAGCGGCCCGGCAGCCCTTATCCACACTGGGACGGAATGGCTGATCAATGGAGCCGCCGAAGATTTTATCCATAAACTCATATCCGACACCTGATTCATTAGGCTCCATATCGATAAAGACACGGGCGTACTGGCCCGCTCCGCCGGACTGCTTCTTATGAGTGTACTCTACATATTTCGCCGAGGATGTGATAGTCTCACGATATGGAATCTTGGGTGGTTTGGTAGTAACTTCCAGCCCGCGGTGGGAGTGCATGCGAGCCAGAATAACGCGCACGTGCAACTCGCCAAGACCGGACACAACTGTTTCATTTGTCTGAGCATCATGGTCTATGGCAAATGTAGGGTCGGAATCGACGATTTCCGCAAGGGCGGCGGAAATTTTTGTTTCATCGCCGCGGCTTTTCGGCTCGATCGCCAGCGAGTACATCGGGATTGGTACCGAGGGCACCTCAATTTGGCCGGGTTCTTTGCCCACAAAGACCGTATCGCGGATTTGAAGCTCCTCAAGTTTGGCCAGTGTAACGATGTCGCCAGCCTGGGCCTGATCGACAGAGTCCAGTTTCTCCCCCTGCATTTTGCTTATTTGTCCGCATCGCATACCCTTTTTGCCGCCGGTAGCATGAAGACTTGTGTCACTCTTGATGATTCCCCTTTGCAGGCGGATGGTAGTATATTTGATATGACTTTTAGGGTCACTGGAAACACGGCACACCAAGCCGAGAAGATTACCCTTGGGCTCGGGGGCAATTTCCTCCGCGGTTTGTTCTTCGCCGGAACCGGTTGTGAGTTTGAG
>DAOWIP010000272.1 GCA_030640865.1 Sedimentisphaerales bacterium
CGGCGACCCATTGGACGAGATCGAGGTAGCCTGGGAAATACTAAACACATTGAAACTGCGCCGACGGAGAGGCCCGGAACTGATTGCCTGTCCGACTTGCGGACGGACACAGATTGATCTGCTTTCTATGGTTGAGAAGGTCAGGGTTGCGCTACGTGAAATTCACGAACCGGTAGTGGTGGCGGTAATGGGCTGTGTGGTCAACGGCCCCGGCGAGGCGGCCGAGGCCGATGTGGCACTGTGCGGCGGTAAAGACAAGGCGGTAATTTACCGCCGGCAGAAAAAGGTCGCCACAGTCCCCGCCGACAAGGCCGTCGAAGCACTGCTCCAGCAGGTAAAATTATTTCTTGCGGAAAAACACTGAAATGGAAAGGAATTCCCACTTACATTGTTTATTTGTAACTGTTCACACTTTTTTCTATGGACCGACTGTTTAAGAAATTTCGAGTTTGGCTCAGCCATGCCGGCTCACGCCGTCCACGGCGGTGGTCGGTGCGTCTTGGCTGGCGACGTCGTATCGGCGCCGCGGTACTGCTGTTGCTATTGCTGGTGCTGTGCGGACTGGTCTGGTACAATCTGTCTGACGAACGCATAAGGGAACACGCGATCAGTGCCGTTGAACGGTTCACCGGCGGGGACGTCGAACTGGACGAGGCCAACCTGGTGGTACTGCGGCAGATACGGATCAAAGGACTGCGCATTTATCTGCCCGGCCAAAAACATATCCTGCAAAACCTGGTTTTTACCGCTGATGATGTTATCCTGGAGCATCGACCCTCAAGCCTGATACGGGGACAGCTACACGTAAAACAAATCATTGCCGACGGTGCCCGACTGAATATACGATACGATCTCGATCAGCGTATTACCAATCTCCAATTACTGTCGTTCCTGAAACCGCGTTTATTAACCTCTGAGCGGCCGGTGATTACCGTTCGCCGCGGTATTATCGAATACAGCGAGACAGTCAACGGCGAAAGCACCGGACGCGCCCTGCAGGAAATGTCCGGACAGCTTTATCCAGACCGCCGCGACGAAAATATCTATGAATTCAATATGAACACTTACTCGCAGGGTATTATGCGGGAATCATCTATCGTCGGGACATTCGATCGCAGAACCAGGCGTTTGGTAACCGACGGGAAATTTATGTTAGGCGCGATTGATACGACCAATTTGCCGGAGCGGCTGAGATATTTGCGCAAGCTGTACGAGATTGTTCAGCCTGTCGGCGTGCTGCGTACAAGGAGCATCTTCGATCCGCGCTCCGGACATAGCTTAAACTTTGAATTGAAAAACGGCAAATGTAAGTTGCCTATAGGACGTGATAAATATTTGCTGCCGCTAAAAAATGTGAACGCCAATATAATATGTGATCAGGAAGGAATCATTATCGAAGAGCTTAACGGCCGCTTCGAGGATTATTGTGATTTGCGTCTAAAGGGTACAATCAGGGGATACGAAAGCGGCTCAAGGTTCGATTTAAGTTTCGAACTGCCGGACCTGGAAATCCCGCGGGGACAGTGGCAACATATTGCGGATAGATCAGCCGACATAAACATTTCAGCCGATGCGACAGCACCGTCAGTTGCGACAGAGCCAACCCAGCCGAAAGCTGATAACGCGGTGGAAATAGCGACTCTGCGCAGAGCCCTGGATGCTTTGTATGAGGTATTGCCCGAATCGGGCCGTAAGATTATCAACCGGTATCAGCCTGCCGGGGCGCTGAATTTTGCGATACGCGTTAATGGCCGACGCGACAAGCCTGAACGTTCCAAATGGCGGGGTAAAATCGTCTATAGTAACGGGGCTTTCGTGTACAGTAAGTTTCCGTATCCACTCGAGGCCGTGGAAGGCAAAATCACCTTCGAACCCAACAGTGTAATCATCGGCCCACTGCGAACGCTTATGGACGGACAGGAAATTACAGTTGAGGGTGAATATCAACGCCAAAATGGACAAAAGGCGTATGATATAACCGTGCGGACGCGGAATGGCCTGCTGGACGAAAAACTGTACGCCGCTTTGGGAAAAAAACGGCAGGCTATCTGGGACCGATTTCAGCCTACCGGCCTCGTCAACGCCGTTTATAAACAGGTACTGAAGCCCGGCCAAAAACCGTATCCATCTCTTGATTTGACCCTGGTTGACGTCAATGCCTGTTACGAAGGGTTTCCTGTCCCGCTGAAAAAAATGAGCGGCCGGGCCAATTGGAATCGCAGCCGGCTCTCATTTAATATTGACGGGGCGAAGTCACTGGACGGCTGGGTTTGCCTAAAGGGTGAACTCAACAATCCGCGACAGGGCAATCAGCGGTTTGACTGTCACGGCGAGTTTAACGGTCTGGTACTGAACGAGCAGTTCGTACATTACCTGCCTGATAAAGCCGGCAGGTTATATCGGCAACTGAACCTTAACGGCAAAATCGATGGAAATTTTCAGCTTGTGTACAAAGCGGATGGAAATGTATCACAGACTTCCGGTTTGTGGTATTCTGATCATAATCAGGATTTGGAAAAACTTTCAGTGCCCGCTATAAAGGACGATCTCTGGGACAGGTCAGAATATAAGATTAAATTCAAGCTGCGCGACGGCCAAATGAAACCTGTCATGAGCGCAGTCGAAGGATATGATAAGTTCTCTTATCCCCTGCGGAATATTCAGGCTCAATGCGAGTTGACCGACTGTCAGCTAAAGATCGATTCACTAAAGGCCCGTAATGGGAAAACCACGATTGAATTAAGCGGAATAATCCGCGAACAGAACGACTTCTGCTTGCGTCTTGATTGTTGTGATCTGGCGATGGATGAACAGCTTGTTCAGGCACTGCCGGAGAGACTACGCGAATATTATAAGCGAGTGGAACCGTCCGGTATAATGGATGTCGATCTGAAAATAACCCGACGCCCGAATGAAAATCGGAAACAGGACGAAAACCGGAACAGCAAATGGACCTTTCAGGGCCGGGCCGACTTAAGTAACGCCTGTGTACGGAAACCGATGCTCGTGGAAAATATTACAGGCGGCCTTCAAGGCAGAGCCGACTATGATGAACAAACTCGGCGGTTCTCGTTTTCGGCTGAGATGCTCCCCGCCGCGCTCCGCGTTATGAACTATCCTTTGGCTGACACGACA
>DAOWIP010000280.1 GCA_030640865.1 Sedimentisphaerales bacterium
AGCGGCTCAAGACGCTGCTGTTACCAGTGTATCGTTGGGTTGCGCCTCTAAAGGATTTTCTTGTCCTGGCATTTCAGCCCGGTCCGCCGGTTAAGTTACCCGGTCGGCGAGCCAGACAGCCCCGGATAAGCTGCTTTCTCATTGGCCCAGGATGGGTTGATCAGATCGAATCATTCCCATCGGCCAATGCTATCGAGAGTTGCAGGGCGTTGCTCGATCATATCAATCTCGCTTATCTGCAGGACAGGAAAAGACGTTACAAACGTCCGCACAAGGGGCTTTTCGCCTGGACGGCGCACCTGCTTTATCAAAATAAAACACAAGATCGTGGTCTTTATTTGAGATTCGACGAGAATTTTACTGCCGATGATTTAGCCCAAAAACTCACCACTCATTTCACACAATCCACAAAATCCACCCCCGCGAAATTGTCATTCGATTCCTTCAGTCTTTCTGCGCAGTCCGATGAGGGAAAAAGTGAATCTACAGATGGAACCGACTCTCATAATAAAAAACAGGGAAAATCGTGAGCACTATATTGATTCAGTATCGGGTCAGGACGATTTGCTTAAGAGGACCACGATGAGCAGGATGGCCACCGCCAACATTCCCGAAAGAATGATAATCAGCATTTTCATTCCCAATTGTTGCGGTGATTCTTTGAGGACGTCTTCGAGTTCCCAATCGGCTGTCGGACTCTTTTGTTCCAGATTGACAAGGGCGAGCGGGTCGAATTTTTGATGGGCATGCAGAGGCGTTTCGCCCGCCTGAATGTTGCGAAGGTCCTCCAGCAGTAGTTTTACACTGCCGTAACGTTCTTCGCGGTTTTTAGCCATCATCACTTCGATTACCTCGGCGACACCGACACTCAGGCTGGAATTGATATGGTCGGGCGGAACAAGCTGCTCTTTGAGATGTTTGTGCATCACGGCGGACGGTGTGGATGCCTCAAACGGAACCTGGCCGGTTACCATGTGATAGAACATACCTCCCAGCGAATAAATATCAGCCCGGAAATCAATATCAAGCTCTCCTCGAATCTGTTCCGGCGAGATGTAATAGGGCGTACCATAGGCACGTCCCGCCTCCATTTGGGCGGCTTCCTTATCGGCGGCTTCGCGAGCCAGTCCCATATCGGCCAGTTTCGCTACGCCGTCCTCGGTGATCATTACGTTTTTGGGTTTGACATCCCTGTGTATTAAACCGCGGGCGTGGGCATGCTCAAGTGCCTCGGCGATCTGGATAATGATGTCCAGCGCATCTGTCTCGCTATAGGCTTTGTTTTTGCTCAGGTCGTCATAGACGGTCTTGCCCTTAACGTATTCCATAACAAAGTAGTGATAGCCCCCAGCCTCACCCACGTCGATGGCCTGGACGATATTGCGGTGATTCAGTTTGGCCGCTGCTTTTCCTTCTTTATAGAAACGGACGACATATTCCGGATTTTCACTGAGTCGTTTCGGCAACACTTTAATTGCCACGGTACGGTCCAGTGATAATTGGCGAGCCTTGAAAACGGTAGCCATAGCTCCCGATCCGAGCTTCTCAAGAATCTGAAATCCCGGAATTCGATGCGTTGGGCGGGCATCGTCGATGGCTTTGACTACCCTGTCCAGTTGCGATTTGGTCACATACCCCTGAGCCAGCAGAGCGTCCGCCAGGCTGTGAGGTTTGTCCTGCCGGGCCAGGTTCTTTATGACGTCCCAGCATTCCCGAACCTCAGAATCGGTGCAGAATTGCTTTTCGACAACCAGCTTGCCTAAAATTGAATCAACGTTTGTTTCCATAGATCTGTTTTCAAGTTTATTGTTTTTTCACCGTTTCGTCAAGACATAACTTATGCTGTTTTTGTTTTAAGCATTTGGAAAAACAGGATTAACTTGTTTTTTATCGTTTTCTCCGTAACATACGCCCGGAGTCAGAATTTCACGATACACGTCTTTAGTAAACAAAAATCGGCGGACGTCATAGCATAAATGACATTTACCGGCATAGCCCACTCTGGCCCGATAACCCAGTTTCAGTGCCTGCTCCAGAAGCCCAACAGGTCCATACTCCGCCAGAACAGAAAAAATCGGGTTCTCGCGATAGTCGAACCTCCGCCAAATCTCTGCCAGACTCGCACCTTTTTTCAAGTCAACGCGATTAGCCACAATACCAAGGCAGGTACCGCAAAATACATTGCCATTCCCGTCAATGTGTACGTGGTGGGCACCGAGCAATGCCTTATAGCAATTAT
>DAOWIP010000504.1 GCA_030640865.1 Sedimentisphaerales bacterium
CCATATTCAAGGCTTATGATATTCGCGGTCTTTACGAAGAAGAGATCGATGAGGAGGCTGGCTGGAAGATCGGTCATGCCACGGCCCAGTTTCTCCGTTCTCTGCTGCGTGGCTATGATCGTGGGCAGGTTAGTTCCCAGTCGGTGGTGGTCGGTCGCGATATGAGAACGCACAGCCCGGCGCTGGCCCATGCCGTCATTAAAGGTATGACAGCATCAGGAGCGAACGTGATTGATGTTGGTATGATCGACACCCCGCAAATATACTTCGCGATTAATCATCTGGATACCTGCGGCGGCCTGCAGGTTACGGCCAGTCATAACCCCGCTGAATATAACGGGTGCAAGATCAGCGGTCAGCACGCTCGCCCCATCGGCGCAGATACAGGACTGAAGGAGATAAAGCATATTGCCACGGCACTGCGTCACACGGAAGCGGCCGGTCAAGGCAAAGTAACCGAGCAGGATTTGACCGAACCCTATCGCCGTCATGTGCTTGGATTCCTCAACAGTAACCTGAAGAAACTCAACATAGTTATCGACGCGTCCAACGGCATGGCAGGCAGATGGGTGCCGAAGATATTCGGCGATCTGGACTTGGAGATCACCGAACTGAATTTCGAGCACAACGGCACATTCAAACATGATCCCAACCCGCTGATCGAAGCGAATAAAAAAGAACTCAAACAGATGGTCAAAGAAAAAAAAGCCGACCTCGGACTCTGTTTCGACGGGGACGCCGACCGACTGATGGTGGTCGATGAGACGGGCACCACTGTTGGTTGTGATATTATGACGGCCCTGTTCGCCGGTTATTTCCTGGAAAAATCACCCGGCTCAACTGTTGTTTATGATCTTCGCTCCAGCCGAGTGGTCAAAGAAGAGATCAAGGCTCACGGCGGCCAGCCGCGACGCGATCGCGTGGGACACGCATATATGAAAAAAACGCTCAAGGATACCAAAGCGGTTTTCGGCGGCGAATTAAGCGGTCATTTTTATTATCGCGACAATTACTTTGCCGACAGTGGTATGATTACCCTGGTGCATTTGCTGAATGTGCTCTCGGATAGTAACAAACCGCTTAGTGAACTGGTCAAACCACTACTGCGCTACAGCAGTAGCGGCGAAATGAACTTCGAGGTGAAAGACAAACAGGGAATGATGGATGAAATGGCACAGAAATATTCCGATGCCGAAATCGATTATCTCGACGGCGTAACAATCCAATATGAGGACTGGTGGTTTAATTGTCGGCCGAGTAATACCGAACCGCTCCTGCGGCTGAATGTGGAAGCCGACAGCCCGGAACTACTCAATGCAAAATTAGACGAACTCAAGGGCATGCTGGGCGAACCGGTAGAGCATTAGAAGAGTGAGTTGTGAGTGGTGAGTGGTGAGAAGCTGGAACCGGATGAACGAACCTGAACACAACATCTTCTTACAAAAAATATACCATCAGATTCAGTGTAAGGGGATGCTTACGCCATCTGATCGCTGGCTGCTGGCTGTTTCCGGCGGGCCGGACAGTATGGCTATGCTGCATGGACTGCTTATGCTGCGAAAAGAGGGGCAGCTTGAGTTTCCGGCTTTTCATGTGGCGCATTTGAATCATCAGTTACGCGGCATTGACAGCGACACCGACGCCGAGTTCGTCTGGCAGCAGGCACGGCAATTACAACTGGAGGTAACAGTCGATTCGATTGACGTGGCCGGGGCTGCGCGGGAAAGCGGCGAATCGATTGAAGTCGCGGCACGACGGCTGCGCTATTCATTTTTGGCCGGGGTAGCCCGGATCAATAACTGTAATAAAATCGCTCTGGGTCACAACGCCGATGACAATGTAGAGACCATCCTGCATCGCATTCTCCGTGGTACAGGCATCCGTGGCTTGGCGGGGATGCCGGCAGTGCGTGAACTCCCTGATACCGAGGAACAGCCTGAACTAACGATTGTTCGTCCTCTGCTGACCTTGGCACGTTGTGAGATCGAGGCATTTGTCAAACAGCATGATATTAAATTCAGGCTCGACCGCAGTAATCTGTCCGACGAATATACCCGTAACCGTATCCGAAACGAACTGCTGCCGCTGCTACGTGAAAAGTATAATCCTGAGATTGGCACAGCTCTGTTACAACTGGGACGTATCGCCGGTGATTTCAGCGAGATTTTATCGTCTGATGCCGCAGGTGTTCTGCATGAATTAACGCTGAAGCGGGAACACGATTGTTTGACACTCGACGCGGTCGGGTTGGCTGAACGGAGCCGGATTCAACAGGCGGAAATTATTCATCAGGGACTGCTGGCCCTTCGGGTGCCGCTGCGGCGGATCGGCTTTAAACAGATAAACGCGGTCCTCAATCTGATTACCGAGCAAAATCCAACAAAGCGTGTTCAATTATCTTACGGCTGGAACGTAGAATATCGGGATGGGGAATTAAATTTTTATAAAACAGACGTTTCTCAATCGTCGGTTTCCTCCGAAACAAGTGAGCCAATTGCGCTTCCTGTTCCGGGAACTACCGTGCCGGAGAGTGATTTTATCTGGTTCGATGTTCGGGAAAAAAGGGCCGGGGCCATCCGGGAATTGCATTCCGAGATTATCACAGGAACAGAGAAAACGCTTGAAACATTTATAGACCATAAGAGCATATATGAAGAAATGATTGATCCGGCTCGGATCGAAGGGCCGCTGGTGCTGCGGTCGCGAAAAGAAGGCGACAGGTTTTTGCCTATGGGGGCGCCGGGCGAGAAAAAGATCGGTGATTTTTTTACCGATGTCAAGGTGCCTGCCGAACTGCGAGATCGGGTTGGCCTGGTTTGTGACAACCGGGGGATTGTCTGGATAACAGGGCTAAGGCTTGCCGAGCGGGTCAGGGTCGGTCCGGAGACACAACAAATCCTGAAAATCTCTGTTTGCTGACAGGTCTGTAATACTCTAATCTCACGTCTGTTATTTTAGGTCCCATAAGCCAATCAGTGGGGTATTTTTGACTGTCAGACAGTGAACAGCCGATAAGTAGAAGTCGGTAACTATCGGCAGAGCCGCAGGTTTATGGTATTTATTTGGTTGTGTTGGGTAGCTGCCACCCCAAACAGGTGTGTTTTTTAATAATCAGCATGGGCTAAAGCCCATCCTACAAAACTGGTTGATATGCTTTTCAACTCACTGGATTTTGCCCTGTTTATTGTGTTGTTTTTCTGCCTTTGGCCGTTATTGAGGCAGCGGAAAAATCTACGCTGGGGCTATCTCGTTGTCGCTTCCAGTGTGTTTTACGGTTGGTGGGACTGGCGTTTTCTGTTTCTGATTCTGGCCAGTGGCCTGATCGATTTTCTGGCCGCACTGATAATGGTGCGGTTCCATCGGCTCCGCAAGGTTATGCTGGTCGGCTCGATTGTCGGCAATATTGGTTCACTGGCTGTGTTCAAGTATCTCGATTTTTGTATCGGGAACGTCAACTGGTTGTTCGAGGCTTTTGGGATTGATTGCAATGTTCACCATGCGAGCTTAATTCTGCCTATCGGGATCAGTTTTTACACCTTTCAGTCGCTCAGTTACACTGTTGATGTGTACCGCGGCCAACTGAAGCCGACACGTAACCCCCTTCATTTTTTCGCTTATCTTGCGATGTTTCCGCAACTGGTGGCTGGGCCGATCGTGCGGGCTAAAGACCTGCTGCCCCAACTCGAAAACACCCATAGTACGACTGAGCAACAGCGCTGGGACGCTTTGCGTCTGATCGCGTGGGGCTATTTCAAGAAAATGGTGATCGCCGACAGCCTGGCACCAATTGTCAACCTGGCCTTCAGCGCTAATACCCTATCGCCCGTCAGCGCTTATTGGTGGATGATTATTACTATGTTCGCTTTGCAGATTTATTGTGATTTCAGCGGCTATAGTGATATCGCTCGTGGGTTGGCCAAATGGATGGGCTACGATTTCCCTGTGAACTTCAACCATCCGTATCTGGCAAGGAGCCTGCGGGATTTCTGGGGTCGCTGGCACATTTCGCTGTCCACATGGTTTCAGGATTATGTTTATATTCCTTTAGGCGGCTCGCGTTGCCGCCGGCCCCGGGCAGAGTGGAATATGTGGATAACCATGTTACTCAGTGGCTTGTGGCACGGGGCGGCCTGGAACTTTTTGATTTGGGGGGGCTGGCACGCTGTTATTCTCTCTCTCGAACGACTGACGGATTGGCCGCGGAGACTTGGCAGCCTGCGGTTCGGCAGACACATAGCGGCCGTATTAGTATTCGGGCTGGTTCTGATCGGCTGGGTGTTTTTCCGGGCGGAATCGTTCGGGCAGGCCGTCACCATCCTGCGGACGATGTTCAGTTTTACCGCCGGCCGGAGCAATTGGATTGCAGAGCAATTAGGCGCCAAGAGCTTACTTTGTATGGCGATTATGATTATAAGTGAATTGTATTTTTATGTTGGATTTGACCGCCTGCCACTGGACGATATCCGCCTACCCTGGAGTGGTATTCGTATATCGCGTATCGCTCAGCCGATTGCTGTGGCGTTTATATTGACGATGTGTATTTTTATGCGTGGCCAAGGCAGTACATTTATTTACTTTCGGTTTTAATTATTTGTGAGTTCAACTCCCAAGCGTTACACATTTATATTACAAATGAGACCTTATAATTCATTAAGAGAAAAATCGTTTGGGCAGACAGACAAATTGGGGCCGTTTCGGCCAGAGGGTCGGGGCAATTTGTCTGTCTGGGGCCCCGAACGATTTTGCTCGCTCTTAATGCCTGCTAAGACAATTACTTATGGTGGTGTAACACTTGGGAGTTGAATCCGCC
>DAOWIP010000091.1 GCA_030640865.1 Sedimentisphaerales bacterium
AGTTCTTGTAACTGATTCGGACGCCGGGCAAACCGTTCCCGCCATTGCGGTTGATCATCGGTCGCCGCACTGGGTTTATATTGCCTGGCAGGATGACCGTGAAAACAACCAGGATATATTTGTGGCTGCCTCGAACAACGGCTTTACCACTAAAACAACTAATGTGCTTACCAGCGATATTTACGATCAGACCGCGCCTGTAATTGCCATTGATTCTGATAACGATGTTTACGTGGTCTGGACGAGCAAGGTACAGAACGGCTCAACCGATATTTACGGCGCTGTCCGGGAAGATAGTGCCTGGACCGTCAAACCACTTGTAACGGATACAACGGCTGCTTATAATCAGTCCAGTCCGGCTATCGCCGTGGAGGACGAAGGTGATAATTTACATCTGCTCTGGGTGGATGATTCCCAGGGAAATCAGGATATTTATTATGCCGCTACGGACGATGGCCTACCGAACTCTCCATTGACGGGAACTTCCATTGTTGATGACAGTACCGGTGCGGAGCAGACCTGCCCGGCGATTGTGGTTAGCGGTTCCGCAGCCGGTGGAGACCTGAAGGTCTTTGCCTGCTGGCAGGACGAACGAAACGCCGCTCAATCTGACATGGACGATAGTGATATTTACTTTGCCGAGTCGGACGGTGGGTCTTTCGGAACCAATATCTGGATAAAAACCGATGTGCAGACCGTCGCCAGCCAGTATAAGCCTGCAATGGACCTGGACGGCAATGGCTGGCCTTATGTTATCAGAATGGACGTCAGCGAGTCTCAGACGAGCATAAATTACTCCGGCACCACCTTTATTAGTGCCCAGCCCCTGGCGTCTGCGGAGATTATCACGTCCCAGGGCGGCCTCGTCGGCGCTAACCCGGACAATATCCAGAGCGTCGATGATGTTTGTCTGGAAATACCAGCCGGTGCCTTCTGGGAAGATGTCGAGGTAACTATATCGAGAGTACAGAATCCTCCGTCCTCGGCCACGTTGACACAGATGGACATCATCGCCCGCTACGAATTCGGACCCAGCAGCAAAATGGAATTTTCTGAACCGGTTACGATTACTATACCTTATTCCGTAGCCGAATTTGGCGATGAGACGGTTTTCTGGTACAATCCCGATACTGACGAACACAGTCAATCGGGTATCTCGGACATTGAACATATTGTGATTTCGCCTACTCTGCACGCCATACGGTTCACCACTACTCACTTTACGCAGTATGTCATCGGCCAGGAAAGCGAAGGAGAAGGCGAAGGAGAACTATCCTTTAGTGGTAGCGGTAGCGGCGGCTGCTCGATGTCCCGCTATGGTTCAGATATGGACGGAATCGGCATTTTTGAGTTCTTCCTGCCCTATATCGGCTTGGTTCTGGTGCTCCTGACACTCAAACGTCGCACCAGAAGTCCCGTAGGGACAAAATGATAATAGCCCAGCGATTTTTTGTAACGCTGGCGTCTCGCCGGCAGAAGTCAAAGAGGCAGCCGAGACGGCTGCGGTACTTTAATGCAGCCGGCTGGGTGGCACCTTTCTGTATTTCAGAGAGGTGCTCTTGTGCAATCCTTGGCATTGAATCCTAACCAGCCAATAATGATATAGTGTGCCACGGCCGTATCGGCCGTGCTTTATCGCATTCTTTACATAATCCTATGATAAGTTATATTGAACTCAAGCAAACACACTCATCAGCCTGCTCGCGCCGAGCGTGGGTATGTCTTTACCGTGCCTGCTCCAATCCCCTGGTAGAGCTTTTAATGGTAACGCTTGCCGCCGTGTGCCTGATACGCATTTTGAACAGCACGTTGAGCGGTTACGCCGGGCTGTTGGTTGTCCCCGTCGTTCTAACAGGAGCCGCTCTAATTCCGACCTTTGCCCGCGGCGACAAAATCACCGCCGTTGGCCTTCACCCGCGGCGACTGCGTTATTCTTTATTGCTGCTGTCGCTCACTTGCCTGACAGTTTTTCCGGCAGTATGGGGGGGGGTATGGCTGTTGCAGGTTATCGGAACCAAACTTCCTTTGATGCCTTCTGTTGTGGGGGGGCAATGGCTCGGTTGGGTACTGTATCAGTTTTTGTACGTAGCTTTCGCTGAGGAAATCTTCTTCCGCGGTTACATTATCAGCAGGCTCTTGCGGTGGCAATCATCCCTTGCCGGACAAAAACCACGGGTTTGGCACGCGACAATTATTATTATGTCCGCCGCGGTGTTTGCCCTTGCCCATGTGGTTCTTATGGAAAACATTTTATCGGTCCTGACCTTTTTCCCGGGTTTAATATTGGGCTGGTTATTTATCCGAACGCGGTCATTGGTTGCCCCTGTTTTATTCCACGCATTGGCGAATATTTTTTACGCGTTAATGGCGATATATTAAAATCTTATTCTTGTCCCAAAGGTTGGGGTTAAGATAGGCACAATAGCGTTTCGCTATTCCGGTTCATAAGAAATAATATCTTGCCCTGTGGCAGAAAAAAAATACTCTTTTTCGCGGTGGAGGATTTTACTTTTTTTATTTTTCCGGCATAATTGATTTCAGGTGAAAGCATAAATACGCTAACGCCAAGTAGTTAGGTTATCATCCGTCTATTCTTCAAAGTTTCACCTACTGATGCATTTTTTTGCTTTCACCTGTTGAACAGCCTCTTTCGGAAAAATAAAAAAAGTCAAATTCGGAGCCGCTAAAAAGGAAGATTTTTTCGCTATAGCCAAAACATATCCACGCCCCAACCTTTGGGACAATATCAAAATCTTGTCAATCCTGTCTAAAAAGTCCCGCCGAAGTCGGGTTAAGTTCACTCTTGGTTACGGCCGATAAAAACCCGCCTTTTATACCGATCCTGAATGAAAAACACCATGTAGTCTTGTGGGGTTGGGCTTTGACCCACGCGTTAGTTAGCACTCCCTGATCTGTCAAGCACACCCTTTCCCGAAAGCTCTCAAGTGTGCCCACAACAAGGGCGATAAAATAATATGTGGAGATAGTATATTCCGACAGTACGGAGAGTTAAATTGAGTTTTCGTAAGATATTGCTGATAACCAACTTGGCACTGGTTTTGATAATAGGCTGTGCCATTGTTAAAACCGCGATGATAAAGGACAAACCTGAAGACGCTTCCGGCCTTGAGACGGAGGTAACCGGAAGCAATACTTTGCCGGAACCTGCTTCATTGCCGCAGTCTTCCCGGAAAAACTACGACGCGATTGCGCAGAGAAAATTGTTCGCCTCTGACGAGCCGTCGGCTTCTGTCCCGGCGACAGCCAAGCCTGCACAGCCTGCCCGTCCGAGATCGCCTGCCCTCGAACGTGATTATGTTTTGCGGGCCACGTTTGCCGGTCCGCCCCTGATTGCCCGGGCCATAATACAGGATGTCTCAATCAAAACAACAGACTCCTATAAAATCGGTGATGTTATTTACGAAACAGGCGACGGTTCACCCGCCGTTAGGCTGGAAGCCGTCAAAAAAAACGCGGCGGTTCTGACCTGTAACGGACAGCGTAGAATATTAAGACTCAGAGGCAATAAAGCGCCTTCCGTTTCGGACAAAAAAAATAACCGGAAAGCGACTTCGTCAAAACCTGTCGCCGTAATCAAAAAACCACGTAGTGGAGTTCGGCTCAGAAACGAAATTATCGAGGATTTTCTCAATACCGCTCGGGTTGAGCCTTACGTAGTGAAAGGCAAAGTTCAGGGCCTTCGTCTGAAGGAGTTGGACAGGATGAAAAATAATCACTTTCCGGGCCTGCGAAACGGTGATGTAATTCAGGTCATTAACGGCCAGAAGCTTACCAGCAAGCAGAAAGCCTTCCAGGTCTTTAAGAAAGCTATGTCCCAGTCGCACCTGAACATTGAATTTTTAAGGGATGAAAAACATAAAACCTTATCGTTTCCCATGAGATGACAATTATGATACTCCGATTAACCAACCGAACTGAACCTGCTTGTAAAACCTGGGGCTTATCTGGCTTATTGTTATATGGCCTATGCCTTTTTATCAGCGGGCTGTTTGTATTAACCGCGGGCTGTCAGCCGAAACCGAAGGCTGTCCCAATAGCGTCCGAGTCTCCCTTTGCCGCGCACACCGCCGAGGCTGAGTCCGCCGTCGCTACTGATAATGCAGTCGCTCAAACGCCTGATAGAGAATCTGTTTTATCAGTTGAGCATCAGCGGGAGTTTGAGCATAAAGAACTATCACCACCGTCCAAACTCGATATTAAGCCGGATAACACGGATAGCACTGTATTCACCGAGAGTATCATCCCCCTTGAATTTTCCGAGGGTACTCAGCCGTTCAATGCAGGGCCGGAAACTCCTTACAAAGATGTTACGACGAGACTGCCTGCCCTGAACGACCCCAACTTTGCCGATCAAATGATCTCCGTAAATTTCGACCAGGCCGAAATCGGCACTGTCCTCAAGACCATCAGTGACATCACCGGTGTTAATTTTATCGTCGATCCCTCTGTCAGCGGTACGGTTACCGTGTTTTCGCCAACTCAGATACGTCTCGGCGATCTGTATCTTTTCCTGGAATCCATTTTGGACGTGAAGGGGTTCACCGCCGTACCCGCCGGGGATCATGTCAAGATAGTTCCGCGTGCCGAGGCTGCAAAGCACAATCTGCGTATCCGTATCAGTGGCGATCCCGCTCAAATCCCTCAGAATGATACTGTAGTAACCCAGCTTATCAGGATTAATTATGCCAATGCACACGACGTCAGCAATATCTTATCTGTGCGTATGCCCTCGGCCACAGACATATCTGTAGATGCGTCCACTAATACCATCATCATCACGGGCACCTCAGCCAATATTCATCATTTGGCACGGCTCATTCGGCAGTTGGACGTTCCCGGCGCCAAGGATGTATTTACAGTTATTCATTTAAAACACGCCTCTGCCCGAATACTCGGCAAACAGATAACGGACTTTATGGGCAAAAAGAAAACCCAGTCTTCCCGTTCCAGGCGTCCCGGCCAGCCGTCTCAAATCCAGACTGACATTCAGATTCAGGCGAACCAGAGGACCAACTCACTTATTATTACCGCCAGTCGGCAGGACACGGAAATCATCAAACAACTGGTACAGCGTCTGGATATTGAACGGCCTGTAGGTACGGACAATGTCCATGTAGTTTATCTCCGAAATGCTCAGGCCAAGGAGGTGGCCGAGGCCCTTTCGCCTGCCGTAGCCAATATTATTGCAGCGGCTCCCGGTGAGCTTCAGCCTAAGGTGCACATCACCCCCGAACCAGGCACAAACTCACTTATTATCAACGCCACCGCCCAGGACTTTGAAGTCATCTCGCAGATTATTGAAAAGCTGGATATTGTTCGCGAGCAGGTGCTTGTGGAACTGCTTATTGTGGAGATCAGTGAAGAGAACCTCCGCGAAATTGGTGTCGATTGGGCCACTATGGACCAAGCCGTCTCCAACAGTGTCCGTTTCTTCGGCAATACCAATTTTGGTGTTCGTATGGATGCTGTTAGTGGCAATCTGGACGGCTTCAGTGTCGGAGCCTTCAAGGACATCGGCGGAGAGGTAAAAATAGGTTCGATACTCAGTGCACTGGAAAGAGTTTCTGATGTGAATATCCTTTCTACGCCTCACGTGGTAACATCCAATCATCGAAAAGCGGTCATTCTTGTCGGGGAAAACGTCCCTTATGTCGAACAATCGCGCATTACGGAGACCGACCCCAGTACCCCTACTGTTGTCAAAACCTTTACATATAAAGACGTAGGTGTTTCCCTGAACATCACTCCACATATCAGCCAGGGTGATATGATCCGGCTGGAGATAGATAGTGAATTTACGCAATTGATTGAAAGCGTCGCCGGCCTGTCTGCCGATACTCCCACAACGGCAAAACGCCAGATAAAAACCGAAGTCTCGATGGTCGATGGCGCCACTATTGTTATTGGTGGGCTTATCCGTGACGACAAAAATACAATCGTAAAAAAGATTCCTTTGATTGGAGATATCCCTCTGCTTGGGGAACTGTTCAAATTTAAACGTGATCGAATACAGAAAACCAATCTGCTGCTTTTCATTACGCCTTATGTTATGAGCAGCAACGCGGATATGGCCGGAGTTACACAAAAAAAACAGGCCGAAATCGCCCCGGAACTGGAGCAAAGGCTAAAGAAAAAAAATATCAATGACATCAATACGTCAGACTCCGTCTGGCGTTAGTTAATCACTATTGTGAAAAGTAGGGCGGGCCATGCCCGCCATTTGGGATCGCGACGGGTGGCAGCGTCTGTCCGCAGGACAGGCGATGGTATTATTTAGCTCCCCATGTTAATGGGGGGGCGTCCCCGCCGAAGGCGGTTAATTTATAATGAGTTGTAGGTGCGAGCCATAAATATACTACTTTGTATTTACTCACCACTCACCACCCACAACTCACAACTATTTTTATCATGCAGACCGAATCGATCGGACAGATATTATTACGCGACACCGAGTTGACTGCCGAGCAGCTTGATTCGGCGCTGCGCCTTCAGCAGACCCGCCGCCCTCGGCCGGAACTTGGCCGTATCCTTATCGAAAAGGGCTTTATTACCTCGAACCAGCTTTCCAAAGCGTTGGCCCGGCAGTGGGACCTGCCCTTTATGGATACAATTTCTCCCGGTCGGTTAAAAGTCGATTTAATCAGGGATCTGCCGCTGGAGTTTCTTAAGAAGCAATGTGTTTTACCCGTGCTTGACCAGCAGGGCCGCGTTCACATTGCCCTGGCCGATCCGTTGAACGTGGAGGCCTATGACGCCGTCCTCAATCGGCTCGGCCGTTACTGTCCCAGGCTCGTTTGTCCCGCAAGTGAAATCGAGCAGGCGGTCAGTCGCTGTTATTACCAAAACTTCAACCGGAAAAACACGGACAAC
>DAOWIP010000227.1 GCA_030640865.1 Sedimentisphaerales bacterium
ACTCCGCCAAAAGTGCCGAACGACCATTAAAATATACGATCCCAGTCTGATGTCACGGTCGAGCTGAACTTTTGACGCTGGCGTCAAGTGTATGGGAATTTGTATCAGCCACAGAGGTCTCAGAGGACTCAGAGAAAAGAAATTATAAATCTCTGTGTACTCGGTGTTCCCCCCGCCTCCGCGGGGGCAAGCCTGTGGCAAAAAAGTCCCGCCGAAGGCGGTTAAGTTTATCAGTTGAAGGTACGATAGCTATGTCCGAAGAAGAAAAGGTAGATACAGCCGAACAAACCGATAGCGATAAAGCGGAGGATACCGCTGATGTCCGGGAACCCTCGGCTGGAGAGTCTTCAGAAAATGAGACTAAAACTGATACTGAGACGGAAACTGATGTAAAGGAATCACCTGCCGAGGAAAATACGGACTCGGATGTGGTACAGAGTGGCGTTCCGTCTGATGGTCAGTCTTCGGACGATTCACCTTCAGATGTTTCGTCTGCGGATGAAGTATCGTCGTCGTCCGGTGAGGTGGTGCCTCCGTTGCCCGATTTCTCCGGTATGCTCGCGGACGCCGCTGCCAATAGTATCGACCTGCTCAATGATGTGGAGCTTAATGTTAAAATAGAATTGGGACGGGCTGAAATGACTGTGGAGAAAATTCTGCGTATGTCCGAAGGTGCGGTTGTCGAATTGGACAAGTTAGCGGGCGATCCTGTTGATGTACTTGTGAATGAGCAGTTGGTGGCTCGTGGTGAAGTGCTCGTCGTAAATGATAATTTTTGTGTCCGTATTAATGAAATTGTTCCGGGAATCAGCGAACAGGTGGGAAAACCTGCTGCGAATTAACAAGCCTTACATTTGGCCCACGCCGGGGCTGATGTAAAAAAGGAACTGATTGGTACAATTGAATTTCCGAAAACGCCGCTGATAAGGACGGCAGAAAAAAAAGACCCAAATATATGCTCACGATTGGATTTTTCCGTTAGTTCGCGGATAAGTAACCTTACGACAAAATGTTACGGTTTCGCTCACGGGAATTCCAATACGCGGTGCGTATAATAGCCAGGCTGGAGAGACTCATGGTTACTCGACAAAGGATTGTTCGGAAACCGATTAACATCGTTTTGTTAGTTGTTTGTTTTGTTTTTACGGGCGTCGGTTATGCCGATTCCCTCCAAAATGCTGCTGTAAATCCCATCACGAAGGCCGAAAACTCTCGGCCGACCTCTCTCGGCGGGACAGATAATATCCTTCAGGCTAATGCTCCCTTGCGTACTGATAAAGCACCCGGCCCTCGTTCGAAATCTGGACCGGCAACATTAGCGCCTCTCAGTGGCCGGACAGATAGTACAGGCATTGATGTCGATGTCCTGGATTTTTCGCCCTCATTCTGGCGTCCTTTTTTGTCGTTGTTAGCTGTATTGGTCCTCATTGTGCTTTGTGCCTCGCTGTTTCGGCGTTTTTCCCCTGGTTCTCGACACGGGAGGACCAATTCCGCTGTTGAAATCATTGCTCGCAGTACGATCAGTCCGAAGCAGTCTGTCTGTCTCGTCAGGCTGGGCAGGCGTCTTTTGCTTGTGGGTTTAAGTCCCAACCACATGGCCAATCTGTCGGCGGTTGACGACCCTGAGGAGATTGCCTTCATTATGGGCGACTTGGAAAAGCAAATGCCGAACTCGATATCAAAAACATTTGACAGATTATTTCGTCGGGAGGCGCAGCAGTATGATTATCCACCCGATCAGATTGAGCAAACGTTGCGGGATGGCGATAATGAGGTGTTTGAATATAAGCAGGAGGAGCCTCGGCAGTGGCAACACGCTCGCAATGAGCTTTCTTCGCTTTTGAGCAGGGTGAAAGGGTTGGCCCGGCTGCGTTCTTAATAAATTTTATAAATATATTGAAAAATAATTGTTTTTGTATTAAATAAATGTGAGTGTCAATGGATGACTGGGAAGAATGAATAGGTCACGGATGACTTTGATAAAATTATTTATAATTGGTCTGATTTCTCTGGCAGTAACTGCTGCGCCCGTCATTGCTCAGACCGATCCCACTTCCGCGCCTTCAACTTCACCGGCTGGTGTTGGGTCTTTTCTTTCCGAAGTTGCCAAAAATCCCACTGATGCGATTAGTCGTGATCATCTCCCGGCTTCTCTGGAGATTATGCTGCTCCTGACGGTCTTATCGTTAGCCCCGGCGATACTGATTATGACTACCAGTTTTACTCGCATTGTGGTCGTCTTGGCCCTTTTACGGCAGGCTATTGGTGCCCAGCAGTTGCCTCCTTCGCAGATAGTCATTGGCTTGTCGCTGTTTATGACCTTTTGCGTTATGGCCCCGACCTGGAAGAACATCAACAAGGACGCCATTCAGCCTTATATCAATCCCCCCGCGGACACTCAGCCCATTGCGCAGGGTGAGGCTTGGGATCGATCCGTCGGCCACCTGCGTGGGTTTATGGTCGCTCAGTTGGAAAAAACCGGCAATTATCGCGATGTATATACGTTTCTTATGTTTGATGAAAACGGCGAAGCTGTCAGGGAAAATTTGCGTCAGGGCCGGGAGATTGGTGATTGGAATCAGGTCAGTACAACTTCGCTGATCCCCGCCTTTGTTACCAGTGAATTGAAACAGGCATTTATTATGGGCTTTTATATTTATCTGCCGTTTCTGATTGTGGATATGGTCATCGCTTCGATTCTGATGTCGATGGGTATGATGATGTTACCCCCGATTCTTATATCGCTGCCATTTAAGTTGTTATTGTTTGTGTTGGTGGATGGTTGGCAATTGGTCGTTAGTTCACTCTTGACGAGCTTTAACCCGCTAATGTGAAAGGAGCTGCTGTGAATTCTGAAATCGCACTGGATTTGGGCCGTCAGGTGCTATTTTTGATCTTGAAGGTTTCTTTGCCGCTGTTGTGCGTAGGGTTGATAGTTGGCGTTTCTGTTTCAATCTTGCAGGCGGTTACGCAGATTCAGGAAATGACACTTACATTTGTGCCCAAAATAATCGCTGTTATTATCGCCGCCATCTTTTTTATGCCCTGGATTATTAGTCAGATGATGACTTTTACCCAGCGTATGTTAGGCGAAATGCCGATCCCATAAGAAACTTACTAACCTTATAACTTTTTAACTTAATTATTATGCCGTTAACTTCAATACAACAGATTTTCGACCAGGTTCCTGTTTTTGTCCTGGTGCTGTTTCGCCTGGCGGGTATGTTGGCTTTGGCGCCGCTGTTGGGTTCGACCGCCGTACCCGTCAAGATCAGGTTGATGTTGGTTTTGGTTCTGAGCTTTGCGGTTTTTCCTCTTGTAAGGCCTGTTACTGCCGTCCCAAACTCATACATAGGCCTGGCTGTGGCTATTGGCGGAGAGATGTTAATCGGCGTTACTATGGGCTTTGCTTTGTCGTTGTTGTTTTTGGGAATTCAGTTGGGGGCGGAGATGGTCAGT
>DAOWIP010000078.1 GCA_030640865.1 Sedimentisphaerales bacterium
AGGAGTGCCGCACTTTTACTCCGCCCCGCCACCCGCCGCACTTTTACTCCGCCGTTTACAACAAACGCCGGACGATGCGGAAACACCTTTTAGCACCATTCCATAGACGCCGGAATCGTCTATAATATTGTCATGGACTGAGACATTTGCAATATAAGGATTATCATTTGCATAGGGCTCATTCTGACCCAGGTACATCCCCGCATATATGCATCCATGAATATAATTATGATGAATTTCAATAGTATCCCATATCCAGGAAGAAGATTCAGCGCCGTCCTGAACGAAAATACCGTTACCAGACATGGTACTATTTCCATCGAATGCCACTTCGATATAACTTATTTTTATGTGGTCGGATTTTCCCTTTACGCGTACTGAATTGGCACTTGCACTTGGAATACCATCATTAAGAACTTTGATTCCGTAAGTTAAGTTAGGATCATTATCGCCCCTCAAATCAACATATTGACAGTTATCAAGTTGTATAACACCATTAATCTCCACCTTTGAATCAGGATTAATATTTTGATTTACTATATGTATGTAAGCGCCACTACCGTCAAAGTCCTGGAGCAGCAAGTTTCCTCTTGCGCCTCCTCTGATAATAATGGTGTCTGCTGATGTACAAGTCGCACCTCCGCAAAATGTGTCTCCGTCAACGGTTGTGGTTGAAGTAGGAACATAATAAATTGATCCGCCGCCACTATTCACCACTACTTTAACCGGACTTGGCTCAAGCCCAACATTCCCCGCCTCATCAACAACATTCATGCCATACCAATATGTTCCTGCTGTTGATATGCTGTCCGTGAAACTGCCGGAGGCGGATGTTCCTGAAACTATTTTTGTCCAATTATTTGCGTCAGGGCTGCCATTTTTATCATTTGTTCTGTGCAGTTCCACCTGTTTTAACGCTTTGTTGTCTGACACTTTATAACTTGCTGTTATCGGGCTGTTTGTGTTTGCGGTTGTTGGGTTGATGTTGAAAAAGGTTACTTTTGGAGTTGTGGTGTCTGCTTCCTCATATTTTTTGCCCTCAACTTCTGCAGCTAATTTATGGAGCCATTCTTCAAGATTAGTGTAACAATCGCCATCGTCGTCACCGTGAGGATTGTCGGGTAAAGTCAGAAGACGAGTATTCTCTACTAATATAGGCCATACACCGACATCTGATGGACTATCTATTATAGCCCCTTGTGTGCCATTAGATTTTGCATGATTTACAACCCGCTGATCTGCTGAATCTCGATCGGCCGGGCGAGCACCGGCATTTGTAAGGACATGTGTTTTAACATCATCGACATCCAAGGCCACTAAGCCGGTAGGCCATATAAGGGCGGATGGAACTTTTACATCATCACTTATATCAGTCTGGAGAGATCGCCAGCGTACATGAGACCAATCGTCGGCAGATGATTGTGTGTACCATTCCTCACCCTCTTTGCCGCACTTATTATCATAAAGATATATCTCTGAAGCTGTTGTCAAAGCCTTAACAGACAAATGATTTTGGTAAGCAGAATCAATAGTAGAAGGCCCTCCCTCTATCAAATTGCCAACAATGCTTGCTGTAAGAACGCCTGTAGTGACTTCAAGTTGAATATTAAAAGTTCCAGGATTGTATATGTAATTATTTACAAATACATTGCTTGCTCTTAGATAATAAGGATTACGGCCATCGTTATGAATATACAAATTTTTTAAAAGCGAAGTATTGTAAGAGGCAACCCCAATGTTCATTCCTTTTGAATGCGAACCTTTTGAATGCAGTGAGTTGTGTAATGCTTCGGCGATAATACAATTACTAAAAGTAACATCATGTCGTCCCACGGAACTATTTTCATCAATCCCCCAACTCATGGAGCAATGGTCTATAACAACGTCACATGCTCCACTTGCAGTACTACTAACAATTCCGTCTCTTTTACTTGGGTCTGTGCCACTTTTAGCATCTCCAACACGCACTCTAATATGTTGTACGAGTACATCATGACTCTGGCAAATCAAGGTAATATTTCTAAGGTTGATTCCTGGTGAAGGTGCTGTCTGACCAACTATAGTGGTATAAGGATACTTAATATAGTAAGAGTAGGGATAAGAAGTGGCATTAATGGTGCCACTGACTTCAAATAGTATAACCTTTCCTGTATTAGGAAGCACAACATGACCATCTATGGTTTCACCGTTTAATGTATCAAGCCCTTCAAGACACTGAATCAAAGTGCCTTTAAAAACGCCTACCGAATAAGTAGAGGCATCCCATGACGGATTGCCCGTGGTAGTAAGCAATGAATCAACGATACAGATTTCCGGGGGATTGGCAGCACCGTAGGCTGCTCTGGTATCAGTTCCAAAGCCTTTTAAGCCAGGGATAACAGAAAATTTATCTGTTGCGCAATTGATCGGGACAGGCGGCGCTGCGGTGATAGACTCTGCCATTGCCGCCACTACCAACAACATCCCCACCACAATTGCAAAAACCAATGTCTTTTTCATTCTTCTCTGTCCTTTCTTGTTAATCAATTCGCCTGTCGTAGCCAATTTTCAACAAAGTATGCGAGATCGGTAAAATCAATCGTCCCGCTCATATTAAAATCGGCACCACCACACCAACCCAGCGACGAACATGTGTTTTCATCATCCCACCAAACCGCCAGAACGGCAAAATCCTCAAGATCAACCTTTCCATCGTTATTTATGTCTGGGTTAAGGTTGGCGCCTTCAACTTCTGCCGCTAATTTATGAAGCCATTCTTCTAAATTTGTATAGCCGTCGCTGTCATTATCTGCGTGAGG
>DAOWIP010000395.1 GCA_030640865.1 Sedimentisphaerales bacterium
ATAAATATGGCGTCTTTGGCTGTCTCGAACAACAGCCGGTACTTCTGTTCGGATTCCCGCAGCGCCTTCTCCGCCTGCTTGCGCTCGGAAATATCACGAGCGACTACCAGATTCATAGTTTGGCCGCCGCTGACAAAAACAGTTCCGTTGACCTCAGTAGGGAGAACAGTTCCGTCTTTTCTCCGAGGACTAACTTCGAACATCGAATTTTTCACATGGCTACCCAGGGCTTCAATGAGCCGCTCATATCCTTTGGGGTCGATGTCCCTGATAGTCAATTTCATAAATTCTTCTTTGCTGTATCCCAGTAACTCACAGGCCGCCTGATTGACATCTATGAATTTACCCTTCTCGTCGCTTATAAATATGGCGTCTTTGGCTGTCTCGAACAACAGCCGGTATTTGGCTTCTGATTCCCGCAACTCCTTCTCCGCTTGCTTGCGATTGGTGATGTCGGATATCACACTTTGACGATACAACGGCTTTCCATTATTGTCCTCAACGATCCAGCCATTGTCGTAAACATATATCTCATCTCCATCTTTAGTAATCATCCGATATTCCAGAGCGTAAGGTTCTCTTTTGCTGTGATAATGTAATGCTTCAGTTGTAAATCGCTCGCGATCTTCGGGATGAAGCATTTTTTCCCATAAATCCGGGTCGGCATTAAAATCAGATACGGAAACGCCCAATATATTCTCAATCTGTGGGCTGATATAAAGAGTAGTGCTGTTTGGGTCTAATGTGCCGATGTAGGTAATAGCAGATAAATTATCTAAAAGATCGCGGTATTTGGCTTTGGATTCCGGCAACTCCTTCTCCGCCTGTTTAAGCTGCGCTTCCGATTTTTTCAGTTCAGCTACTGTTTCTCGAAGTTCGACTAATTCACTTATAAGCTCAGCCTTGGTTTTTTTCTGATCTGTCATATTTACCCCATACGGTTTGCCGCCTCCTGGTTAAGACGGACGGCGGCGGGTGTTGGATATATGGCTTCGGGCGGCGGAGATGAAATCAGTGGTGAAATTTCTATTGGATGGGACGTCGGAGCGGGTGGTTTTGTCGGCGGTACTGTGCTGAAGACGTTCCAGGATAGCCTGAAAAACCTGATCGGGCAAAATGTCGTTTAGTCCCGCCTTTTCCTGCGGAACCCCCAACGGTTCAATAATCGAGTGCCGAGAGCGGAAATAGTCGGGCACCTCGGAATCGGTGAACGCCTTAATGCCATTGTTTATGTTGTTATGCGGCCTGGAACAAAGAATCGCTACTTCCCGGCCAAGCGACCACGCGAGTTCTGTTGTAATTCCCGGCACGCCTGCTATAACATCGCAACGCCCGAGCAGGGTCATAAAATCGCGTACGCTCAGAGGAGCGTTTCCCTTTACAAAATCGTCCGACGATAATGATTCATCACCTTCGTGATTACTAATAGCCATAAGCTCTTTCGGATCATAATAGTATAGTTTCGATTTACCGTTGAAATCAGTATGGCCGAAAGTAACCGGGCCGGGATATATAGCCGTGCTGTTGCTTGCGAGCAGCCGATTAAGCATATCTGTTCCTGGGTTGCCCAGCAGTAGCGGCGTCATACCGCATTGTGTAAGCATTTCGATTAGTCTGAGCCAATGCCGATGATTCCAACAGCCATTAGCGGTGGATTCCGAGTCGTCGGACGTGTTCAGACCGATGAGCGGCCCCCGACAACTGGGTTGGGGGCAGCCGGTGGCCGGTACGAACAACCGGGGCAGTTCGCGCCGATATTCCAGCGAGCACATCTGAAAGAGTCTCTGGAGTGTCCCCGTCTGATTGGTGTCGCGGGAATGCGGTACTATCGCCTTGAGATACTCATCTGCTGCGCCGTCCAGTGGCGCGGGATCGCCCTGACGTAAATAACAGCCCATCTTTTGTTGGGCGTCGATTATATTCATTGTGGCGCATGATCGTCGGTCAATGCCGAGATTATACGCCTCGTCGAACTGGTCCATCTGCAAACGCAGAATACCAGCGGCATCCGGCGTGAGTGGCTCGTTCACTTCCTTTGAGAGCAATTCGGGCCAGGGGGTCAGATAGGTGATATGGGAGTTGGGGTCGTCGTTTTTGAGCCGATGTACTAAAGCACTGCTGCGAATGACTGTTAAGGGTGATGACAGTTGTATGAGCAGGATTTTTGCGTTCCGAGGCGTATAGGCCGGACAGCGGCAGAGGGCACCGTCGCGAAGGTGCGGCTGACAGGGCCGATCACCTTTGAAGTGCACACAGTCATGCGCCAGAGCATTTACTAATTCTTCCCGCAGCAAATTATTCCCATCCCGGATTAAAAACGGTCCGTTAAATTAAATATGCCGGGTTCACCAAACATTGGATGGTTCAACAGTTGGGTAGCACCTTTCTGTATTTCAGAGAGGTGCCCCTGTATAATCCTCGTCATGAAACCCTGTAACA
>DAOWIP010000586.1 GCA_030640865.1 Sedimentisphaerales bacterium
ATGTCGCAACAAATGAAGATGGACCAGCGTATGGTACTGGCCCCCCGCATGATCCAGTCGATGGAAATCCTGCAATTACCACTGCTGGCCCTGCAGGAACGCATCGAGCAGGAAATGCTTGCCAATCCCGTTCTGGAGTTGGAGGAACCCGCCGGCGAACAAGCCGCTCAAGACGTCGATCAAGAAAACTCCGCCACCAACAACAATACTACCGAAAGTGAACAATCGCTGTCGATCAAGGACGATAACAGCAAAAAAGAAGATTTTCAGCGACTTGATAACCTTGGCAGCGATTACGATGATTACCTGGAACGAGCCAATGTGTCCCCACGGCGCAGTAGCCCCGGCGACCGCGACCCTAAAATGGAGGCAATGCAGAACACCGCAGCACCAGGGCAGTCCCTGAACGAATTTCTACATGAACAGTGGATATTCGTGGAATGCGAACCAGTCATTAAAAAAACAGGCACAGTTATTATCGACTATATTGACGAAACCGGCTACCTGTCAGTCGAACTGAGCTCGCTGGCTGAACACGTTCGTCAGCCGATTACCCCGACGCAACTTGAACAAGCATTGGCTATGGTACAAAAACTGGACCCGCCCGGCGTGGGGGGCCGGAACCTCGCCGAATGCCTGCTCATCCAATTGCAAAACACCGACGCAGATCGCTCCCTCGAGATCGAACTGGTTGAAAACCATCTCAAAGATATCGAGATGAACCGCTTCCCGGCCATCGCCCGCAAAATAGGCCGAAGTATCAACGACATAAAACATGCCCTTCAGATAATCTCACATCTGGACCCTCATCCGGGCATGCAGGTCGGCAACCATAACACCACATACATAATGCCAGAAGTTATCGTGGAATACGACGAGGATAATGATAATTACCACGCCCGGCTTTCCGACGGCAGCACTCCTTCGCTTCGAATCAACAACCTCTATGGGAAAATGCTCAAGGATAATAAACTCAGCCGCGATACCAAAGAATATTTGAAGAATAGAGTACGGTCCGCCCGCTGGCTGATCGAATCCATCGAGCAACGAAAGGCTACCCTGCTGCGTGTGGTCAATCACGTACTGCGAAACCAGAGGGATTTTTTCGATCAGGGGCCTCAGCATCTCAAGCCACTGCCTATGGTTAGCGTAGCAGCCGAACTGGGCATCCACGTCGGCACCGTCTCGCGAGCCGTCTCCGGCAAATACCTCCAAACCCCAATCGGTATCTATGCCCTGCGTTATTTCTTCAGCGGCGGAACTGAAACCGCTAACGGCGACAGCGTTAGCTGGGACGCTGTCAGGGCCAAGCTCCAGGGAATAATCGATAACGAGGACAAGTCCAGTCCATTTAACGATGACCAACTGGTCCAGGAATTGCAAAAACACGGTCTTAAACTCGCCCGACGCACTATCGCTAAATACCGCGGCCTGATGAATATCCCACCAGCTCGGCGACGCAGGATATTCGAGTGATTTTTTGGTATCACCTCGGTATAAATAAGTTGTGAGTGGTGAGTAAAAGAGAAAAACCCCCCGATCCCAGCCTACGCGGGGACATGTTTTACATCGGGGGCTAATAAAAACCCGTGAACGGTTTACAGAGATTTATCCTTACAGAGGGCGGGTACGCGGTGTTTCCTGTAGCGACTGGCCGACCATTTTTAGTGTAGTGCTCCAAATGCCGTCCCGACCTCTCGGACTGCCGTCCGTGCCCAAACGAACAATAACCATGTTCCATTCCGGAATCACAAAACACATATTATGATCCGCACCAATAGCGACAAATGTCTTTGGCGGCGCATCCGGCCATTTCCATTTACCATCCCCTTTGATACCATTGACCCACCAGTTGTAGCCATATACTCCACGTCCATCCGCCCTTCGCCTGTCCGTCAGCAAACCGATAGAACGAGGCACCAGGTTGCGTGTCGCTTCATCGACCCATTTCTTACTGATTAACTGTTTGCCGGACCAGTTGCCACGGTTTAAAAAAAGAAGCCCCCAACGAGCCAGTTGGTCGGCATTCACTACTACCATGCCACATCCCCAGTTCACGGGAATTCCGTTAATCTCTCCGGTAAGACGACCGGAACGCCACTGCCAGTCTCCCATGCCGATGACGTCGCCGATGTGTTTTTTCAGATAACTATGCAGTGATTGCCCGGCAATAGCGGTAAGCACTCTACCAAACATGAACATAGCTTCATCGTGGTAGCAGAATTTCTCTCCAGGGGCAAACAACGGAGGCCCCGCATCATAAGGATTGGGACCCCAATCTCCGGTTTTGCCGACATTGTGTTGATGTTTCGTGCTTGCGGTATGCAATCCGACAGCATCGTATCCCGATGTCATCATGGCAAAATGCTTTAATGCCACATCAGGATAATTTTCCGCCAATTCCGGAATAAACTCAGCCGCCCGACTGTCCAACGAACATTTGCGTTTGTCAATCAACAAGCCAAGCGCCGTGCTGGTGAACGTCTTGCCGGCCGAGGCGATCGAATGCTTTCGCAGTATTTTATCACCCTGCCAAATCACATAGCCGTTCCGCACAATCATAACCTCCGATATACCATTCTTACCACAACGGCTCTTCATATATTCTAAGGCTTTCCTTAATTTGACTGAATCTATTCCCTGTGTTTCGGGGGTTCGTTTTTCCCATTCCGCATCGGGAAAAACTGTTTGACGCAATGTTCCCCCATCTGAGACATCCTTGACAACCCGGCCAAACGCCGTTACTATTGAAAAAGTTGAAATGAGAGAGAAAATTGCAAGTTTTCTCACGGTATTAAGATAAGAATTCTGTTTCACAGATAAAGCTCCTTATAATGAAATAAAATTATTACAGAAAACCGTGTGGATCAAAGACCCACCCAACGAAAATAATGACGAATAATAGTTAATCAGCATAGGCAGAAGCCAATCCTACAAAACCGGCATTTTGCTTTATTGTACATGATCGTCAG
>DAOWIP010000075.1 GCA_030640865.1 Sedimentisphaerales bacterium
CCTTTGAGCACGAAGCTCTGGAGAAGGTAGGATTTGCTGAGCTTCAAAGGATTTTGCAGGAGGAAGAGCCGCCGCGTCCAAGCCTGCGGTTTACCGCGCTTGGCGAAGAGGCTAAAAAGATAGCCGAAAGGCGACACACGCAGGTTGTAGCCCTGGCCAGGCGCCTGCACAGAGAACTTGAATGGATCCCACTCAAGGCGCTGCGTAAGGAACGCAATCAGCGATATCGCTCGGCTTCCGAATTTGCCGATGACATTAAAAATTACCTGAATGGTTCCCCACTGATCGCCGGGCCTGAATCGGCAGTGTATCGGCTGAAGAAATTCGCGCGTAAGCGCCGGGCAGCAGTTGCAGCAGGAGCAGCGATAGCAGCGTCTTTAATCGTGGGTCTGGTGGTCAGCACCATCATGTACTTCCAGGCCGAGCAGGCCCGAGTGTGTGCCGTAGATGCGGAAGGAATCGCTCAGGAGCAGCGAGAGGTTGCTGAGGCAGAGCGCGACCGGGCCGAGATGGCACGGAGACAAGTTCATAAGGAAAAAGAGCTTACTCAGGAAGCTTTAGAAAATCTAATAATCCAAAAGGAAAAAACCGACCAACTATTATATTATCAGAACATTGAATTAGCTGCTCGGGCCATTGAGGAAGTCAACTGGGCAAAAGCTAAACAATTTTTATTAGATTGTCCCGCAAAATTTCGGGCTTGGGAATGGGGAAGATTACTCTATCTTTGTAATCTTGATCGCGTAACTTTCTCAGATAATCCGGGAAAAGTATTAGACGTCGCCTTTAGTCCGGACGGTTCCCTGGTGGCTGCAGGTCTCTCTCGTGATCACGCCGCCAAGATTTGGGAACTTGACTCAGAAAAGTTGCTCTTTACTCTCCAGAGTGGATTTCGACACTTCTGGAGTGTTATTTGTTCAGTTGCTTTCAGTCCGGATGGTAAAGTCCTGGCTACTGGGTCCGGACTTTGGTTATCGGGGGAGTACAACACTCTGGTACTATGGGATGTGAAGACGGGCAAAGAGTTGCTGATACTCAAAGGGCATCGCCGGGCGGTATTAGAGATAGCTTTTAGCCGAGATGGTAATATTCTCGTCACCAGCGGTGAAGATAAGACAGGTGAAGATAAGACAGTTAAACTTTGGGATGCACACACGGGTGAAGAACTGCGAAGTCTCGTTACAAATACGGATGCAGTATGTTCGATTGTTTTCAGTTCGGATGGTAAACACCTGGTAACCGGCAGTCAAGACGGTACGGTAATAGTTTGGGATATAGACCAATGGGTCGAATCAAAGCGCATCCAACCTGACGGAAGTGCTGCCCAAGGCGTGTTTATAAGTCCCGGCGGAGATAAGTTTGCAAGGGTGGCTGACGGTGGGACTATTGAATTATGGAACATAAAAAACGAAAAATTATTGAAAACTCTTCCCAACGAGAAGAAAGTTACATGTGTGGCTTTTAGCCCTCGGGGTGAGTATCTTGCTATTGGCAACAATGACGGGACCAGCCAACTATGGAGCACTATATCATGGTCAGAAATATTAAATTTTAGAGGCCATGCGAGTGAAATCACTTCTATCGCTTTCAGCCCCACGGGCAATTTTTTCGCGACAGGAAGCTCAGACACGTATGTCAAGATTTGGAATACACACATGATAGGTGAAAAACAACCTCTCAGTGGGCATACAGGTGAAATCCAAGGTACAGTATTTAGTCCTGATGGGCAAATTTTAGTAACTGCCGGTGGCACCTGGTATAAAAACGATGATCAAACGGCAAGAATCTGGGAGGTGGAAACAGGCAAAGAGCTTGGTATCCTGCAACACTCTCAACAATTAGTATCGGTCGATATTGACCGAAACGGCAGGTTTATCGCTACCGCTACAGTAGATATAATGAAAATTTGGGATCTGCAAACAAAGCAAATCATTAAAACAGTTCCACACAAGGAGCTTATTCGTACACTTTCCTTCAGTCCGGATGGGAATAGATTGGCAGTTGGATGCCGTGCTGGGTCTGGGTCAATTTGTATATGGGACACACAAACCTGGGAAAAAATACAAAACATCTGGCCCGAAAGTTTCGATAATCTGGCCTGGAGTCCAGATGGCAACTTGATTGCCTGGGTCGGTTATAAGCACGATGTAAAACTTTTCGATGTGAATACAGAAAAAGAAATCTTAACCTTTCGGGGACATTCCGCATGGGTACGGGGAATAGCGTTCAGTCCCAATGGAAAATATCTGGCCACAGGCAGCAATGATAGAACGGTTAGATTGTGGAACGTTGAAACCGGAAAAGAATACCTGACTCTCAGGGGTGGTAATTTTGACTTTGAGACGGCCATTTTTGATCCGGAAGGCAAGCGCGTTCTGGCAGGTTCAAGGACAGGTGATATCGTTATATGGGATGTAGCTACGGGTCGGAATATTATGACCTTCAATGGGCATGCCGCTTTAATAAGATCAATAGCCTTCAGCCCTGACGGTCGGTATCTTGCTTCCGGTGGTAGTGATCAGATTGCCATCATATGGCCCACTTTCCCCTGGATAGAAGACGAGTACCATGGCCACTCCGACATGCTGATAAGCCAGCGTATCAAAGTCTATAAGCGAAGCTACTGGGGACGTAGCCGTTTGCCGATGGAAGAGCATAGTAAAATCTATTCGGCGTGGGAATATATCAAGGCCGGGAAATTCAGTGGGGCTTTAGAACTGCTGGAGGAATTAAAGTCATCGCCACATCTCAAAGAACCGGAGATGGTATGCAGAAACGAATCTCTTACCAAGAGATTATCCGGGGCTTTTTATAATCGCGGCCAAAGAGAAGAACGTTGCGGTAACTACGGCAAGGCTATTTCCGATTATTATTCAGCCACATGTGCCGATCATAACCATACGCTTGCTTGGAACAATCTTGCCTGGTTACAAGCTGCCTGTTCTGATGCAAAGTTCCGCGACGGACGGGAGGCTATTGTAAATGCCACCAGGGCTTGTGGACTAACAGACTGGAAAGAATATCGCTATATCTGCACCCTCGCCGCTGCGTACGCAGAAGCCGGAGATTTCGATTCTGCCACCAAGTGGCAGAAAGAAGCCATTGATTTGCTGTCCGAGGAAGAACGACCTACGTGGCATGACAATTATGCCGCAAGGCTGAAACAATACCAGTCGGGTCGTTCCTATCATGCTCCTGCGCTTACGGATGGCAATATCTCCACCTATTGTAATCCGCTAGAGGTCTTAATTGCCGACCCGTTTATACTAAAGGATAAAGGCATCTATTACCTTTATGGAACCACTAATCCCGATGAGGGATTTCGAGCCTGGAAGTCGAAGGATCTAGCCAATTGGCAGGTTTGCGGATTCGTATTTCGCAAAACACCCAAGGCTTGGGCTCAAGTTGAGCTTTGGGCTCCGGAAGTACTTAAGAAAAACGGAAATTATTATTTATTCTTTAGCGCTGCCAACAATTCGATTAGCCGCAGCAAACGTATTTGTGTAGCGCAAGGCGATTCCCCCCTGGGACCGTTTCACGAAATTGCTGCACCATTGTTTGACACTAACAATGAGATGATTGATGCTCACGTGTTCGTCGATGATGACGGCAAGGCCTATCTTTATTTTTCAGTGTTTATCTCCGGAGTACAAGAGATTCATGTGACAGAATTGGAAGATAACTTAATTGAAAGCGAAAGCAATCCTGTTTTCTGTATCCGCCCCAGCCAATCCTGGGAAGGCAATATAGTGAACGAGGCGCCTTTTGTCCTCAAGCACAGGGGAACTTATTATCTGATGTATTCAGCCAATCGTTTCGATGATGTCAAATATTCAGTTGGTTTTGCCACTGCCGACAATCCCATGGGTCCCTGGACCAAATATAGAAATAATCCCATTCTAAAAAAAACAGATCAAATAGCCGGAACAGGACATAACTGCATAATCTCCTCGCCCGACAAATCAGAGTTCTTCATTGCCTATCATTGTCATTCCCGTCCTAATGGTTTTGTGGGTGTACGACAATTAATGATTGACCGGATGAGATTTGCTCCTGATCCTGGCTATAAGGACAAACAGGTTGTAGGGGGACCAACTTTAACACCTCGATTCTTTCCCAAAGGTGCCGATAAGATCCCGATTGTATGGGAAAAGGATGACTTTGTCGATCCGAATCTGGATCGCAGCCGCTGGATTACGGTATTCAGCGAAGCACCTGATTCCTGGAAGATCAACAACGGAAACCTGGTAATAACGACCCAATCCAACGATGTCTACAGGACGCAATGTTCCGGTAAAAACATCATTCTTCAATACGCACCTCCCTTGGGGGATTGGATAATCACCACTAAAGTAGAATTTGCCCCCGAACGGAACTTTGAGCAAGCATTTCTGACCGTCTGGCAGGACCATAACAACTATTTGATGCTCAAGAAAATTTGTTACGATGGCTCAAATTTCCAAGTGCTTGTCGAACAAAATGAAAATTCCATATATGAAAACCATGTCAATTTAGTTGGCGATACAGCTTATTTACGCATTCTAAAAACCGACTCATGCTATACTTTCCAGATCAGCCCGGACAGGAAAAACTGGACTACTCTCGGAGAACCTGTCAAAGCTTATTTTTACGATCTTAAGGTTGGAATCGGCGCGATGCAATCTGGTAGCGGCATAGAACGCGATGCCAAATTTGATTTCTTTGAACTCAGCAAAACCGAGAACACTTTACCTGTTCCCGTTGATAAATGAGAGTATTTATTCCCGATATAGAAATGATTGGAAACTAAAAAGCTAATAGTAGATAGACAATTGTCAGGAGTATAATAATGGCTTCAATTATTGTTATAGCAGGCCCCCAGGAAGGCGACTATTATCCTTTGGGTCACCGGACCAATGTCATCGGCCGGGATGAGGCCGTGCCCATCCAAATCATTGATGAGCATGTTTCCCGCAAGCATATGCAGATTCGTTATGAAAAATCCGAGGAGCTATATTACGCACTCGACATGAAAAGCAAACATAGTGTTTTCATTAACGGGCGTAAAGTCAATGAGGAGACCGTTCTCAGCGACGGCGACCGGATTCGCATCGGAGATACGACGCTCTTGTTCACGCTGGAAGACTTCACCGATCGTGAAAGTGCACTGTCTCATTACAAAAAAGTCGGCGAAAAACGGCGTGGGACCTCGATGAAACCCCGGACAGCCTCCTGACCTGGCTGGATGAGAACCTGCCCTATGAATATACGGATCCCGTCGACCTGATGAGGGGTTACGATGCCCTTTCCCG
>DAOWIP010000492.1 GCA_030640865.1 Sedimentisphaerales bacterium
AGTGGCTAAACCCGAAACCCCTGCCTTATCGTTGAGTTGTATCCTCAATACCATAACTTCAGACCTGAGCGTAGGACAGATGTCTGCGGGGACGCAACTCGAACGCCGAATCAGGCCGCCAGGCCGAATCGCACGGTAGGGTGGGGTCTTACCCCACGCGTCTTTCTGTAGTCAACATTTCTTTGATTCGACGTTGAACGTTGAATGTTGGACGTTCAATTCTTCCTCTCTTCTCTTCTCTTCTCTTCTGGATTCTGGCCGCCGCAGGCGGACTGAATTCTTTATTCTTCCAGCTTATGATGAAAATCACTGAAGCTGGGTATTGGCCGCCTTTGCTTGTGGTAATAATACACCAGCCCGCGGTAAATGGCGATATTAGCCAGCCAGGAGCATTTCTTCAGGGGCCACAGCTTCAGACGGGCGAACGCCGAACGCGGTCGATAAAAATCGCAAAAGGCAGCCATCTGAGCGTATCGCAATTGTTCAACTGTCATACGTTTGGGCTGAAAGACTACTGTTGCCCCGTTGTATTTATCCCAATCTTCGGTCAGCAGTCGTCCTTGTTTCTTGAATTCCTCGAACAATACTGTTCCGGGATATGGTGTCAAAATCGGATAACAGCTCATCACCAGTCCTGCCCGATGGGCGAACCGTACCGTCGCCTGGCAATTGCGCCAATCGTCATTATCGAAACCGAAGATAAACGCGCCCCACAAACTGATATTGTGCTTTTGGATTGTTTTGATACGTGGCGGATAGGTTTCGGCACGGACGTAGTTCTTGCGGGCCTCGGTGAGTGTGTCGGGATTGGGGCTTTCGAGGCCGAGAATAAGGCCCTGACAACCGCTGCGACGCATAGCTGCCAGGAGCTTTTCGTTATTGCTGATTAAAATATCGCATTGTGAGGCCCATTTAATCTTTAGTGGGGTAATGGCATCGCACAACTCCAAAGCCCAGCGATGATTGCCCGCGAAATTGTCGTCGCTGAAAATAAAAAAGCGGCTGCCGGTTTCCATTGCTTCTTTCATCTCATCCACGATGCTTTCTACCGAACGTTGGCGAAAGTGGCGGCCGAAGATAGCCGGAGTCGTGCAAAACGAACAACTGTGAGGACAGCCTCGCGTGGTCTGAATCGGGTTAAAGACCAGGTAGTCTTTTGGGTTCAGCAAATCTTTTCGAGGCGTGGCGATTGGAGCTGATGGATAATCGCGCCAATTGTATTTTTGTTTCATCGGCCGGCCCGCGGCCAGATCGTTTAAGGCGTATGGCAGGGTGCCCTCGGCGTCTCCCATACATACCGTATCGCAATGCTCAAGTGCCTCGTCTGGTAGTGCCGATGGATGAATCCCGCCCAATATTACTTTTACACCCAGCTTTCGATATTCGTCCGCCAGAGCATACGCCCTTTTGGCCTGGGTAGTCATCGCACCCATCCCTACTACATCGACATCATTCCGGGGCACATGCGGTTTATCGAGTACGCATTCGTCAATTATTTCTATATGGTATTCACTCGGCGTTACCGCTGCGCATATCGCCAGGTTGACCGGCATAAACAACGCCCGCCGCCCCATAGTCATCTTTTGAATAATGTCCGGCAGCGTAATTGTTGTCAACGGACTATTCGGATTGATTAAGCGTAACTTCAACATCGGTTATCAAGTATTCCAACAAAACTATGGCAGCCTCTAAAAATGTAACCGTTCACGGGTTCTTTTCCTTATTAGGCCCGAAGGGCCGTAAGAGCGTATAGCCGGGGGCGTAAGCCCCCGGAAGGGTTGCGACAACCAACTAAAAGCCCTGAAAGGGCGAAAGAAAGCCATTTGTAAAAAGCGTGAACGGTTACTTTGATTCGATGTTCAACTCGTTTCCTTCTTCACTACACCAGACTTCTCTGCCTGAGCACTTCATACATCAGGACTGCTCCGCTGCATGAGACGTTAAGCGAATCCATTTGGCCGCACATGGGGATTTTAACTGTTATAACATTTTGGTCGAGTAACCGTTGCGGCAGCCCTTCTTTTTCACTTCCGACCACTACCGCGACCGGCCCGGTATAATCGATGTCTGTATAATATTGCTGGGCCGATGGTGATGACAAAACTATTTTGATTTGGTTGGCTGTTAGCCAGTCCATCGTCTTATCGAGGGACATAGTAAAAGTTTTTACTGTGAATAGCGCCCCAAGGCTGGATCGGACGACGTTGGGATTATATAAATCGACGCCTCTGTCCTTGGCGATGATTACCGCGTCAACTCCCGCGCCGTCAGCGATCCGCAGCATTGCCCCGAGGTTGCCGGGTTTTTCCACGCCTTGGACAATCAGGATAAATGGGTTGCCGGACAGTTTCAGGTGTTCGATTCTACGGTCTGGGATATTAGCGACCAACACCAGCCCGCCGACCTTTTCACGATAGGCTATTTTTGCATAGACTCGCGGCGGGACCGCTACCTGTCGAAAATTGTTTTTCGGATTATCGTCCGGGAACAAATGTGGAGGAAGACCTGCGAAGACAGCCTTGCATCCTGCATCGCTGCCAAGGATGTCCGGGCAATAGAATAACATTTCAGGTGATATGCCGTTTGACAATGCGCACTGTATTTCTTTTCGGCCTTCGATCAGAAAGACTCTTTGTTTGTCGCGGTTTTTCCTGTCCCTGAGCGCAACGACACGTTTAATCAACGGATTTTGTAAGCTGGTAATCATAATTATTCTGTAGGGTGGGGTCTTACCCCACGCGTTCTTCTCTTACACCCTTACACTCTTACACCCATACACTATCTACAAATTTTCCAGTCGTTGTTGTTTGTCGTATTCGATAAGTGCTTTGGCTAATTCGTCCATGTCGCCCAGGATGATTTTGTCCAAGCTGTAGAGTGAGAGGTTGATACGATGGTCTGTCAGGCGATTTTGTGGAAAGTTATATGTACGGATACGTTGCGAACGGTCGCCTGACCCGATCATATCTTTGCGGGTTGATTCTCGTTCTGCTCGTTTTTTTTGTTCGAAGTGGTCATATACTCGGCTGCGTAGGATTCGCCATGCTTTGGCGCGGTTTTTGTGTTGGCTTTTTTCGTCCTGCATACTCACTGTGATACCGGTTGGGACATGTTCCAGTTTGATGGCCGAGTTCAATTTGTTGACGCTTTGGCCGCCCGGCCCACTGGCGCGGGCCACGTGTTCGAGTACTTCATCAGGTTTTATTTCGATGTCGAGTTCTTCCGGTTCCGGCAGTACTGCTACCGTTGCTGCTGACGTATGGATTCGGCCCTGAGTCTCTGTTTCCGGCACGCGTTGAACGCGATGGCCGCCTCCTTCGTAGCCTAATGTTTGCCAGACGCCCTTGCCTTTTACGCTGAATATTGCTTCACGAAAGCCGCCCATATCGGTTGGTGAGAAGCTTATCGGCTCGACTTTCCAGCCGCGGTTCTCGGCGTACTTGTTATACATTCGATACAGGTCGCCTGCGAACAGAGCCGCTTCTTCCCCGCCCGTACCCGCGCGGACTTCCATAATGACTGACCCGACTGTGGCGTCGTCGGACATAACAAATTCTTCTTTTGCTTTGTCGAGTGCGCCGTTGAGTTGTTCGTCCAGGCTTTGCAGTTCTTCCTCTGCCATCTCGCGCATATCCGAATCACTGTCGGGGTCGTCTGCCAATACCTGGGCGTCTTCCCGCTGACTACGCAGGTGTTGATAGTTCCTGTAGCAATCGACAAGTCCTTTGAGTTTACCGTATTCTTTGGCGATAGCGACTATTTGCGCCGGGTTTCCCGCGACTGCCGGGTCGTTCATTTTTTGTTCGAGTTCCTGGTATCGCTGTTCCATCTCAGCCAGTTTGGCCAGGATACGTTGATCAGTTTTTGATTCGGAAGCTACCATTTTATTGTCCGGAAAAAAATGACTTTGCGGGGCGTGGTCTTACCTTACGCGATTTCTGATAACATACGCATAAAAAAATCACGCTGATCATTATACCATATTCCACGGTTTTTCAGACAGCGTGATTTAATTCGGAGATAAGCTAAGATTTGTTGTCTTTGGCCTTGATGCCGTAATTACTACCGTATTTTTTCTGAAACTTTTCGATGCGTCCTGCCGTATCGACAAACTTTTGCTTACCGGTATAGAACGGATGGCAGGCCGAACAGATTTCCACATGAATCTCTTTTTTAGTCGAGCGGGTAGTGAATTCATTACCACAACCACATCTGACTTTCGTTTCCACGTATTCCGGATGAATATCTTTTTTCACGATTAATGCTCCTGAATTTCCAACAACATTCCTTTATTCGTAACATTTTAGCCAAATGTAGCACAAGCTTCCAGCTTGTGATTAAAACCTCTTGGGTGGC
>DAOWIP010000575.1 GCA_030640865.1 Sedimentisphaerales bacterium
AACCGGTTCGGGGAAAACCAAGGTACTAAGCCTGATTCTGGCGTGGTGCTATTTTCATAAACTCTATGAGGACGATTCCGAACTGGCACGCAATTTTCTTGTGATAGCGCCCAATATTATCGTACTGGACCGTATCAGGGCAGACTTTGACGGCTTGCGTATCTTCTTTGAAGACCCGGTGCTGCCGGATAACGGTTTTGATGGACGCAACTGGCGTGATGATTTCCAACTGACCCTGCATATTCAGGATGAGGTCAATATCACCCGCAAAACCGGCAATATCTTTTTGACCAATATCCACCGTGTCTATAGCGGCAATGATATTGTACCTTCGGCAGATGATGAAGATACGATGGATTATTTTCTTGGTGCTCGTCCTACCGGAGCGACTACCGATTCCAAGGTTGATCTCGGTGATATCGTTCGCGACATCGATGAACTGGTAATACTTAACGATGAGGCGCACCATATTCACGACCCTCGTATGGCCTGGTTCAAATCGATAGAGGATATTCATAATCGCCTCAAGCATAAAGATAAGTTTTTATCTTTGCAGGTGGATGTAACCGCTACGCCCAAGCATAATAACGGGGCTATCTTTGTACAGACGGTTTGTGATTATCCGCTGGTGGAAGCCATATCGCAAAATGTGGTCAAACATCCGGTGCTGCCGGATGAAGCAAGCCGGGCGAAACTATCGGAACGGCAAAGCTCCAAATTTACGGAGAAATATGCCGATTATCTGAACCTTGGTATCGAAGAATGGCGCAAGGCTTATGCGGAACACGAAAAACTCAACAAAAAAGCCATCCTTTTTGTAATGACCGATGACACCAAAAACTGTGACGATGTAGCCGAATATCTCAAAACGACTTATCCTGAACTTAACGATAAAGATGCTGTACTGGTGATCCATACCAAAAATAACGGCGAGATCAGCGAGTCAGTAAGCGGAAAAAAAGAGGATGAACTGAAAAAGCTGCGCAAGCAGGCAAACGTAATCGATGGATGGGATAGTCCTTATAAGGCCATCGTGTCGGTAATGATGTTGAAAGAGGGCTGGGATGTCAGAAATGTTACCACCATCGTAGGTCTGCGGGCCTATGCGGCAAAAAGTAATATTCTGCCGGAACAGACCTTAGGTCGTGGTTTGCGCAAGATGTATCCCGGCAACGATGTCAAGGAATATGTCAGTGTCGTAGGAACCGACGCCTTTATGGACTTTGTCGAGTCTATCCAGTCCGAGGGCGTTGAACTGGAACGTAAGGCAATGGGTGAGGGAACCGTCCCCAAAACGCCGATTATCGTTGAAATTGATAATGAAAACACCGACAAGGATATCGAAAAGCTTGATATTGAGATTCCGGTCTTAACACCCAGAATTTATCGGGAATATAAAAACCTTAACAGTCTAAATATTGCCCGATTCGGTCATCAAAAGGTTGCATACCTTCATTTCAGCGACCAGCAGCAGCGGGAGATTGTCTTCAGGGACATTACCACCGGCCAGATCAGTCATACGACCTTGCTGGATTCATCAGGTTTAACAGATTACCGTTCCGTGGTGGGGTATTTCACACAGACCATTATGAAGGATTTAAGGCTGGTCAGCGGTTATGATGTATTGTATGGAAAAGTAAAATCTTTTATTCAGGATGAGTTGTTTGATAAACCGATTAACCTTGACTGCCTGAATACATTGCGGAATCTCTCCGAACTTCAGGCAACTAAAACGTTGATAGAAACATTCAAAAAACAGATTAACTCCTTAACAGTGCAGGATAAAGGCAATGCGGAAATACGAGATTACATAAAACTCAGAAAAACACGTCCGTTTGTTGCAAAGGAACAGGGCTATATTGTCCCGAAGAAAAGCGTTTTTAATAAAATGATTGGCGACAGCAATCTGGAATTGGAATTTGCCGCTTTTCTCGAAAAATGCGATGACATTATTTCCTATGTGAAAAATTATTTTGCCGTAGGTTTCAAGATTGATTATGTCAATGCCGATGGCAATATCTCCAATTACTATCCTGATTTTATTGTCAGGAAATCGGAAAAAGAAGTATTCATTATTGAAACCAAAGGGCTGGAAGACCTTGATGTGCCTTTGAAAATGGAAAGATTGAAACAATGGTGCATCGATATTAACAAGGCGCAATCAAATATCACCTATGATTATATATATGTTGATGAGGTTAGCTTTAAAAAGTACCAGCCAGAAAGTTTCAGTGAATTGACGATAAATTTTATGGATTACAAGTGAAAAAGAAAAGGCATTGCACTTTTTCTCCCTCTTCAATTAAATTATTCCTTAGTCACCTTCGCTTCCTTTTATTCAATTTATTCGCGTCCATTTGCATTCATTCGTGGCTAAAATTCTTTACTTCTTTTCCTTCTGTATTCTGACTTCTAATCTTCATATCTTGTCCCCCTGCCATTATACCACGTTCTGGTCCGACCATACCAGCGATTTCCCCCGACTTTCTCTGTATTCTCTGAGTCCTCTGTGGCTTTTATCTTCTTTTCCTTTTGTCTTCTATATTCTGAATTCTGAATTCTTTTTTCCAACTGTTCCCTTCACTTTTTCATTGTCTATTTTATATTTTATATTTTTTTTCTTCTTCCCTATCTTGACATTAAGGCGATTTTACTTTTGCTCAAAACCAGCCCATTTTTGCCGGGTTTTGGCCGAAAACACGCGAAAACCACCGATTTGCGTTAATTATTTTTCGAGGTCGTTCAGCAAACTGCAAAATATTAACCATTTTCAGGCAAAGTAAGCACAAAATCGACCAAAAGTGAAAATTCCGTTTTTTGCAGTTTCAAGTAATAAGTGCAACATTGCCCGATATCTCAACAGTTAATTTCTGGGCGGAACCGAGAGAAAAATCGTTTGGGCGGCTGGACAAATTTGGGGCACGGGGGGGGAAATTTTCCAGCCGGGGCCCCGAACTATTTTTCTCGTCGTCAACCCATTATTATATAATCAGTTAGTATTTGTTGCACTTGTTAGTTGACTCCGCCTTTTACGAAAATTAAGGATTCCTGACCACTCCGGGCAGATCATTTTTGATTCCTTCATCTACAGCAATCAGCAGTTCTTCCAATTGCTCGTTTTTGATGGAAAGGGGCGGCATAATTACTATTACATCACCTAATGGTCGTAATATAACCCCTTTATTTCTAAGTAGTTGACAGATTTTTGCACCAATCCGCCGTGTCGTTTCAAAGCTCTTTTTGCTTTTTTTATCCTCCACCAACTCAATCCCCACCATCATTCCGCGCCGTCGGGTATCGCCCACGAAATCATAATCTGATATCTTTTGTAAGTATTTGTCAATTAAGGAGATATTATCTGTTAATGATTCCAGTGTCTTTTCTCTCTCGAACACTTCGAGGCTCGCCAGGGCCGCCGCGCAGCCAAGTGCGTTTCCCGTGTAAGTATGGCCGTGATAAAAGGTTGTGTTAATCCATGGTTCACGCAAAAACGCCTCGAACACCTTTTCCGTTGCCAGCGTCGCCGCCAGCGGCAGATAACCAGCCGTTAAACCCTTGGCAATACAGAAGATATCGGGGCTTACCCCTTCCTGTTCACAGGCAAACATCGTACCTGTTCGGCCGAACCCAGTCGCCACCTCATCGGCTATCATCAGCACTTTATGCTTGTCGGCCAACTGTCGCACACCTGTTAAAAACCCCTGTGGGTGAACTATAAGTCCTGCTGCGCCCTGGACTAATGGCTCAACAACTATAGCCGCTATCTGTCCCTTATTTTTTTCAAGGATGGTTTCCATTTGTTTGAGACAGTGTTTGCGGCATTGTTCCGGAGTGCCGTTGAAGCGGTATGGATGAGGGCAATCGGCAAACTCGGCATTGAAGGTCAGGGAGCCGAAAATTTGATGGTATATGCTTATACCACCGATACTTACGGAACCTATGGTATCGCCGTGATATGATTGGTTCAGGGCGATAAACATCTTTTTTTTGTCTTGGCCGAGGTTTCGCCAATATTGATAGGCCATTTTGATAGCGATTTCAACGGAAGTGGCGCCGCTGTCGGAATAGAAAACGCGTGTAAGTCCTTGTGGCGTAATATCTACCAGCTTTTTGGCCAATCGGATCGACGATTCGGATGACAGGCCCAGCAGTGTACTGTGGGCGATTTTTTCCAATTGACGGTTGATAGCCGCGTTAATATGCGGATGATTATGGCCGTGGATATTACACCATAGCGAAGAGACGCCGTCGATATAGCGGTAACCCTTTGTGTCATAAAGATATACGCCTTCGCCTCTTTCTATGACTAACGGTTCATCCTCAAGCCATAAACGCATTGGGGTGAACGGGTGCCAGAGAAAGTGCTTGTCCCAATTTTCCAGTTCCCCGGAAAGCATATATGCACAACTCCTTAATGCTCAAATGGTTATACTCATAGCTATGAATTTTTATCTATATGTGAAAACATTGATGGGCGATTTCTTTTGTCCGACAATCCCCGGAATAAGCCATAACATAGTCATATTTCTGACCTTGAATGGTTGGTTGTCAGAGCGGGCATAGTCGAACCGCCAGAACGTGGTAACGACTGGAATAAGCGCGTAACGGCTTTTAGGATCAAGAGTTGTGGTTACCTTAAATTCGACCTGGCCTGTAGTATCCTCTGCCCTGGTAACACGGAGATTGCTGATATTATTATTTGCGATCAACGGTTTTGCGAGTTTGGTTTCGATTGCGCGGGCGGCCATCATTTTATCGAACCCGTTATCCAGCAGGAAGTTATCGCTAATGTGGCTGATGATGCCCGGGGCGTTTTCGTCCTCAGCGGCCTGAACGATCCGGCAGGTGATCATTTCGAGTTGTTCGCGATTGGTCTGGACGATCACGTCAATCAAGATAAATAAACCCGCAAGTACCGGCCCAACAAGGAGATAGAGTTTCCTTATCCGGCCGTTGGTAAAGCTCCACGCCAGGAACAATACGATTTCTATCAACAACGCTATTAACAGACCCAGCCGTGGACTATCGAAAAGATGATATACCATAATAATTTAACGCTCCAAAAAGTCATTATTAAGCATACTATAATAGAAGATTAAAGCGCAAAAATAAAGGCCAGCCGTTTATTTTTTTGGTTCAACTCCAATAGAGTTGATAGAAAATCGTTCAAGAGCAGTCCGCTTTGCGGACTGGAGTTTATCGCATTGCAGCAACCGGCATAATCATAAAGGGTTGGCATCAAAAAAGATACCAACCCCATGCCGCCCGCAACGCGGGCAGAGAAAAAGCGGCAATGCCGCTGGCACCGCCACGGTGCTCGGGTCGCACTCCTGCGTTGCCCTATCCCCCGTGACGGCAGGAGCATTATACCATACTTGCCGGAGGCCATAAAGCGTTAAGCTCCAAGGTTTTGCAAGCAAAACCTTGAAAAAGGCACCAACTTTATTGGAGTTGAACCATTTTTATTAAACGACCAGCCTTTTTCTTCAACAATGCCGTCATAAGACGACTTTTCCAATTAGTAGCAACACCTTCGGCGAAGCTTTTTTGCCACAGGGTTCACAGAGTTTTATGATTTTTTAGTCAGGGTTGCCACCCGTATGAGGATTGTACAAGAGCACCTCTCTGAAATACAGAAAGGTGCCACCCATCCAAGGGCTTAAGAACCTATGCTTGACAGTAGGGACTGGTTATTGTGTTTGGTTTGGAAGTGCAGGATTATCGGTTTTCGAGTTCGGTTATGATTTCGTGCAGCAGGTTTATGGCCTGGATAGGCGTAAGGTTGTTAAGGTCGGTATGCCGGAGCTTCTCCAGTAACGGGTCGGGCGGGGCGTTATCAAAAAGCAGTTTCTGGCCGTCGGGCGTTTCCAGCCGTCCGCCAAGCTGAGGGACGTGGGCCTCGCGAGAAAAACTGCTCTCAAGCTCGTCGAGGATTTCACGGCTGCGCGAAAGAACGTTTGCAGGAATACCGGCAAGGCGCGCGACGTGAATGCCGTAACTTTTGTCGGTACGGCCGGGTATTATCTTATGAAGAAATACAACATCGTCCTTCCACTCGCGGACAGCAACATTAAGATTAATAACATTAGCCAAAAGGTCGGCCAACTCGGTGATTTCATGATAATGCGTGGCGAAAAGAGTACGGCATTTAATAGTGGTGGCGATGTGCTCAGTAATAGCCCAGGCCAGTGCCAGGCCGTCGTAAGTGCTGGTGCCGCGGCCTACCTCGTCGAGAATAACGAGTGAGCGGTCGGTGGCGTTATTCAGGATGTTGGCGGTTTCTATCATCTCAACCATAAAAGTCGATTGGCCACGGGTAAGCTCGTCACTGGCGCCTATGCGGGTAAATATTCGATCGACCAGGCCGAGCAACGCGGACCGAGCAGGAATGAAACCGCCCATCTGGGCCATAAGCACCAGCAAAGCAGTCTGTCGAATATAAGTGCTCTTGCCGGACATATTAGGGCCGGTGATAATAGCGATCTGTTTGCCGCCTTCAGAGCCGGCGGCGAGAGTAAGATCGTTTGGTACGAACTGGTCGGCGAGACTGACGTCGAGGACAGGGTGTCGGCCCTCCACAATCCGGATTTCGGGTTCGAGGCACAGTTGCGGCCGGCAGTAATTACGATGGCGAGCGATATGAGCCAGGCAGCAGAGGCAATCGATTTTTGCCAGGGCGTCGGCGACCTGCTGGAGACGGAGGGTCTGGGCGGCGGTTTGGGTTCGGACGTCCTGAAACAGTTTGTCCTCAAGCTCCCGGCAGCGTTGCTCAGCGTTGAGGGTATCGGCTTCGTAGCGTTTGAGTTCGTCAGTGATATATCGTTCGGCGTTTTTTATGGTCTGTTTGCGAACGAAATCGGGAGGAACCTGCCCCTTAAAGACGTGGGAGACTTCGACATAATAACCGAAAACCCTGTTGAAACCGACCTTGAGATTACTAAAGCCGGTTTGTTCAGCAAGCTGCTTTTGATACTGTGCGAGCCAGCTTTTGCCGTCCCGGCCGATACTGCGCAGGCGATCAATTTCTTCATTATAGCCGTTACGGATGATACCACCGTCGCGGTATGACAAAGGCGCATCAGGATTAATGGCCGATTCGATAAGGTCGGCGATGTTTTCAAGCAGATCGCATCGGCTCGAAAGCTGAGTGATCATCGCGGAAGAACACTCCTCGATCAATAATTTAATTCCGGGCAGTTGCCGAATGGTCTGTGCCAAGTGCAAAAGATCACGAGGTGAAGCACGACCGGTACTAACGCGAGTAGTGATCCGTTCGATGTCCGATATTTGCGAAAGGTGCTTACGCAAGCCCTCGCGTAACCGGTCCAACTGGAACAGTTCGGCAACGGCGTCCTGGCGAGTCTGAATGTTCTCCAAATCGTTGAGCGGATAGCAAAGCCATAAACGAAGTTTGCGTGCGCCCATAGCAGTGTTGGTTTCGTCGAGGCAGTGCAACAAAGAACCGGCAGTAGTGTTGTCGCGAATAGTGCGTTCGATTTCCAGGCTGCGGAGGGTGGCCTTGTCTATATGGAGGAACTTATCACGGGTAACCCTGCGGAGGGCGGCGATGTGACCTTTG
>DAOWIP010000123.1 GCA_030640865.1 Sedimentisphaerales bacterium
CTTCTGTCTTCTGATTTCTTAATTTCTTCCTATTTGATGTTCGATGTTCAATTCTTCTCCCTCTCTCCCACCCGTCCACTCTTCTTCTCTTCTTTCTTTCTCACCACTCACCACCCACCACTCTTCTATCCCTCTTTCTCACAACTCACAACTCACAACTCACAACTTCTTCACTAATTCCGGCGTCGCGAACAGATGCCCGCCGAGGTGATGCAGGGTTTTACCTTCTGGTTTTTCGACGAGCAGTCTTTCATCGAAGGCATCTGAGTCCACCGCTGCATGGACAATATCACCGACAATAATATCGGTTTTATCTAAGGCCAGCCGATCCCATATTTTGCACTCGATCCAACCGATGCAGTCTTGAGGAACAAGGGCATCGATTTTTTTGCCGGGTAATGTTTGGATATTCAGGTCGGAGAATTTATTCACATCTCGGCCGGAGACGCTGCCGGTTTTTTGTACCATCTCGATTTGCGAAACATGTGGGACGCAGGCGATGAATTCACCTGTGGCGATTATGTTTTTATATGTCTGATGGCCGTGTCCTACGACTGCCAGCAGCTTGGGCGGTTCCTTGCGGGCCGGCGAGCACCAGGCAATCGGAGCGATGTCATAAACACCGTTTTCGTCTCTCGTGGAAAGAAGAATTATCGAGCCGTGGTTGATTAAGCGATATGCCGTATTAGTTGGCAGTTCGACATAGTTTTTCATTACTGGAATCCTTATACGCTTTAATTTATTTCATCATTTCTATAGCTGTTATATGTTAGCTTCACACCAATTTTAATCAAGGTCTATATGTTACTGCTTTCATATATGTGGCAATCTGTTTATACTGTTATCTAATGTCTAATCGTTTGGTACAATTGGAATTGTTTCATTTATACCTTCCGTTTCGGGGGAAATTTACTCATTCTGCTGCTCAGCGTAGTGGTACGGACACGGTAGTGGCTGTTGCTTTGTTGGCTGATGGGACGGTGGGTTTTGGAGAGGGTGTACCTTGTTCTGATGTTACTGGTGAAACGATTGAGTCGGTTTTTTACAATGTCGCTGACACCTTAGCGGGAAGTTTGGCACGGGTTGAGCCGAAAAGTTTCGCTGAGCTGCTGGACCTGGCCGATCAACTGCCCTTTACCAATGAGCAGGGACAGATTATCAATACAGCTCGCTGCTGCGTTGAATTGGCGCTACTGGACGCTTACGGCAAATATTTCGGGAACAGTATGTCGAGTTTGGCGGGCTGGCTGGGTTTTGGTGGCTTTGCCGAGGGCGGCGGACTGGAACAGATACGCGTAAGTGGTGTGCTGGACGGTACTAATCGTCGGGAGCTTGCTCGGCGTTTGCGGTTAATGCGTTTGTACGGCCTGCGGGATTTCAAGCTGAAAATGGGCTGCCGAAACGATCAGGAAAACCTTGATTTCCTATATCGGCGGCTGGAGCAGGCTCTACGGCGGCAGAAAGTGAGCCTGCGAGTGGATGCCAATGGGGCGTGGGATATTGATACAGCTATGGCGATGAGTGAAAAGCTGACTGATTATCAGGTTTGCTGCCTTGAACAACCGCTGGCGGTTGATGATCGCTCACATCTCTTTACCCTGGCGGAACTTAGCGAGATTCCATTGATGGCGGACGAGTCGCTGGTGAGCCTGGAAGACGGTCAATTTCTGCTGGAAAACAACCTGGTCGATTTTTTTAATATCCGTATAAGCAAAAATGGCGGTCTTCTGCCGGCCCTGCGGCTGGCGGAAATGGCGGCAGGCAGCGGCCTGGGCTATCAGCTTGGCGCGGTGGTCGGCGAGAGCGGAATATTGGCTGCGGCAGGGAGACATTTTCTGCAAATGGTTCCTGATGTTACATTTACGGAAATTTCATACGGAACTTTCCTGCTTCAGGAGGACATTGTCGATCAGCAAATGCGCTTCGGCTACCAAGGCCGACTCCGCCCACTGAACCGAGCGGGACTGGGAATTACCGTCAGCCGAAAAAAATTTGCAAAATTTACCACGGCTCCACCGAGAAAAATCCATCTGGCATGACTACAATATAATGTAAAAACACTAATTTCGGGAAAATCGTGTTTTGCCGAAAATAGCCGAAAAACGTTCAATTTAATGAACTTTTAACGCAAAAGGATTAATAAAAAAATCCGGCTTGCTGTTTTTTGTATAAAAATCGGTGTTTTTTGACGTTTTTTTTGACATTTATTATAGTTTTTGAGCATTTCCAAAATAGCAAAAACAGTCATTTTAAGTACCTGAATTTCCATGTTACCAAACGATAATCTGATAGAAAAAGGACTGCTCATCGTTACCGGTTCAACGGTGCGAGCACAACAAGCCGACCGTCCACTGGCCTATCGACTTAAGTCATACATCGAAGGGTTGCTTACCAATACGAATGATGATTTTATTATGGTAGTACTAAGCGATGTGTGGTATCTCAATGCCGAACCACTACGGCGTCTGCCGGTGATCTCCATCGGTGGACCAAGCGTGAACGCTGTCTCGGCTTACCTGTATAAACGTCTGGATAGCGCCCTGGCAGTTGACGATACGCTTCTTATCCAAATGGACCCACAACTACAAGACCTGCGAGTGAGCCTCTGGGGGATGAACCATAAAACAACCGAAGACGCTCTTGATATCTTCATCGAAAGAGGACACCTTCGTCGCTTCATCGAGGCCGTAACCGACCGGATAGAAAGTGGAGAGTGAAGGGTGGAGAGTAGAGGGTAGAGGGTAAAGAGAAGACAGAAGATCACAAAGTGTGGTTAAGCCTTGTAGGGTGTGCTTTGCCCACATGGTTTTCTGTCTTGCGATAATCGATTTTACATCGGTAGCCGATTATGATCGAGGGCTTCGCCGCGCAGAGCGGCGGCTCGCTGGATAAGGGCGTCTCGGTCGGCGGTACGACTTGGCTCAAGGGGAAAATGCCATTTATGACGGTCGGTCAGCCTGGCCGGCAGCAGCACTTCAGAGAAAAAATCAATACCAGGCCACTGATAGAACGGCACAGGCGTTCGGCGGGAGGTCTTGAGTGTCTGAAATCCTTTTTTGCGAACAACCGCCTCGTAGTGGCCATGCCACGTTAACGGGACCGTAACCGGTGTGGCGCCCACTTCCTCGTCGTTGAGCCAGACCATAGCCCCTGCCGGTTCGGTGGTTATCGCTATCAAGCGTTCTACACAGCCGGTCAGGGCGAAGTAGCATAACGCGATAATCAGGATTAAAAGAGCGTTTCGTTTCATACATCATCCGGAAATTGTTCGGAGGCGTCCTTGCTGGCAGCGGTCAGAGCACGATAAAAACACCAGCACAGCCCGCCAACAATTATTAAAAACATTCCCGCCAGAATACCATAGGCCCAGGCGGACAATTCACCATCATAAGTTATTTCAGCCAACAAGTTCATAAGTATTTCAAAGACCTTTGCAAAATTTCCTTATAACCTAATTATCGAATTCGACAATTTTAGTAATTTTTTTGGGCTGCCAGAGGGCCAGGATAACTGCAAGCATAAAAACAAACAGCGTCATACACAAGTTCAGAATATTTTGGCCGATCAGTTCGCCCTGCGAATCGACAAGGAAACCGGTCTCGCCGGTAACATCGTCGTAAAGGTTCCAGCAAAACAAGGTTGCCAAAATACCCGGAACCACCACACGAATAGACCATTCCCACCAGGGGCCTAACTTCCAATCGCTGTTGCTGTTAGCGTGCGAGCGCAATTTACCGACATCGAAAAACCAGCCCAGTATCAGACATTCTACCAGTCCCACAAACATAATACCCCAGGTGCCCTCGTTGACGATACTGTCAACAGTGCCAAGCCAGTTCAGGCCGCCGCGCGTGGTGAACAACAGCCCGACGGAAAAACCGACCAGCGACATAACCGAGAGTACTCCGATACGTTTCCAGCCGGTCTTGTCGATCATGCTTGCCAGGGCCGCCTCGGTAATGGAAAAGGCCGAGTCGATGCCAAGGAGCAGCAGAGCAATAAAAAAGATCGCGGAAAATATATTCGGCAGAGGCAGTTGGGACAACGCCTCAGGAAAGGCCACAAAGGCCAATCCTACAGACTCCGACTTGTCCAGAACTTCGTGCACCGGCTGGCCGGTCTTCAGGGCCAGGGCGCCCATCGTAGCGAAAACGGCGATCCCGGCAATAAAACTGGTAGCAAGGTCCGCCAGGGCGATAATCAGGGCGTTGTTGTTTATGTCACTTTTGCGATGAAGAAAACTGGCATAAGTAACCATTACGCCAAACGCTATTGTCATCGAGAAAAAAACCTGTCCGAAAGCGGCACGCCAGACCTTTGGGTCCTTCAAAACAACCCAGTCGGGTTCCAGATAATATTCCAGCCCCTGTACGGCCCCATCAAGTGTCAAGCCGCGGACCGTCAGAATAAGCAGCATCAACCAGGGTATAGGCACGGTCCAGAGGACGATTTTGCTGACGATTTTAACGCCTTTGAAAATGCACAGATACATAATCGACCAGACTGCCGCCAGGGCCGCCACAATCGGCCATCTAAAGCCGCCTAAATTATGGTTCTGTGTAAATTGTAAATATTCATCGAAAAAGTATCGTTTGGGATTTTCGGCCCAGGGAAGAGGGCTTTGGAAACTGTCGATCAGATAGTTCAGACACCAGGCTAAAACGGCGGCGTAATAACAGACGATAATGAAACTCAGTACAATCGGCCACCAGCCGACAAACTCCCATCGCCGACCTACCTTTTTGAACGCGCCCGGAGCAGCCTGCTGCGTAAGATGCCCAAGGGAAAACTCCATAATCAGCAAAGGAATCCCGATGACCAGCATGGCAATGATGTAGGGAATCAAAAAGGCGCTGCCGCCGTTGCTGTAGGCCTCATGGGGAAAACGCCAAACATTGCCCAGGCCCACGGCCGAGCCGATGGCAGCCAGGATAAAACTACTCCGCGAACCCCAGTTTTCACGGGTTTCTTTCATTGAGGGCTAACTCGCATTATTTTCCGGCTCGGTCTTGTCCCCGGCAGCATCAGATTCCCGTGGAACCATTACAGACGGAGCCGCTCCCGACAGGCTCAGTCCGAGCAGTTCCAAACTGTTCCGCTCGATAATGCTCCGCAATTGCTCACGTGGGACGGCGGGCAGCACCGAGTCCAGCGTGATCTTGTTGAGATTATACAGGGCTTCGGCAGCAGCTTTAACGGTGTAACTGGGAAAATCACTGGCAAAGAGTAGTTTTTCAATAACACCGTATTCATAAGCAAGGGTTAAGGTCCGATAAGCCTGCCAGGGTTTGTCGGTCAGGCCGGCTACGTCGGCGTAAATATTGGCATGCTTGGCCAGCAGGGCCAGGCTCTGCTCGATCCAGGGAAAGCCGAGATGGGAAATAATGAGCTTCAGTTTTGGGAAACTGCGGGCCACCTCATCCAGGCTTGACGGATTAGCGAACTCCAGCACCGCGGAAACAGGCAAAGCCTCGCCATACAGAAAATAAACAGGCATGATGAGTTTTTCAGCCAGTTCATAGATTCTCATAGCGCGTGTATCGCAGGGATGGAATCCCTGACAGGCGGGACTGAGAACCACACCGGCAAAATTATCCTCTTGTTGCAGTCGCTGCAATTCATCCAGATTGCCACTAATGGCAGGGTCGAGGCCGGCAAATCCGATCATCCTGTCCGAATGGGTTTTGACATACTCACTGATAAAGCGATTGGGAATCTCGGCTTCCAGCAGACTACTGCAAAAACCAAGAACAAGCACCGCCTCTGCGGGACCGGACGATTCAAAATGTTGCTCCGGCTTAGCGGGCAGCGCATTGGTGGTGCCAAGGCACGAAAAATCCTGCGATTGGCCTAATTGACTAAGCGAGGGCCAAATGTGACTGTGACAGTCAACTATCATATTTGTTAAACCTGTAGCAAAACTTTGACTTTGTACCGCCGGCGTCCACTTTGTCCGATATGTGTTAATACTCGGAACATTCTCGGCAGTATAGCCGGATAAACGGCAAATGTAAAATGTAAAATGGCAATTCGTGGAACCCGATAAACCATTGAAAATAAGGATATTACAGATTTTTACCGAACAGATGGGGAATTTATTGGCCATTTTTAGTATTACATCGCCACAATACTTGACAAAGACTACTATATCCCCTATATTTTTGTATAAGTCGAACGCCATTTAAAATTCAACGGCAAAAGTAATATTTTCTGAATCACATTGAAGCGAACAGAAAGGAGATTGTTATGAGTGGAATTCTTGCAATCGCAACCTGGCAATGGATAATTATAGTGCTTGGAGCCGGCTTGATCATCGCGGCCGTCGTTCTTAAAAAGAAAGGCGGATAGCCGTAGCGAAAAAAGGTAAGCGTTCACGCTTTTTACAAATGGCTTTCTTTCGCCCTTTCAGGGCTTTTAGTTGGTTGTCGCAACTGTTCCGGGGGCTTACGGGCGTGTTGCCCAAAACAAAATCGGCGGCTTGAGATTGCCACGACCTGCTTCACAAGCCTCGCAATGACTAAAAAACAATGGTTGTCATTGCGAGCAAAGCGAAGC
>DAOWIP010000183.1 GCA_030640865.1 Sedimentisphaerales bacterium
CAGTGTAACCGGCCATGCCGCCAGGGACCGCTGCCGGGCGTTCGGACAGTGGGATTACGAACTGGCGAAAAGAAATATCGCCGCCCATCTGAAAACCTTTTCCGCCGATGTAGGCAAGATGTTTTTCAAGGACATTATCCCACACATTAAAATCCCCGGCCAACTGGCTGTGGAAAAATGGAAAGATATAAGGGACGGCGTAGTAAAAGGCTTCAATGAAACCGTTCAGGTGGTACAGAGTTTTGCCCGGTTTCGGACAGGCACGGAAAAAAAACAGTAAGCGTCTTTTTCCCGGAATGAAAAATAAGGACTTACGTTTATTTGTTATGTGATATGGTGCACGATTTTGCCGCGGACAATAGTGAGTCGGGGCTGGGTGTTGGATTCGAAAATATCGGTCAGCGGATCGCTATGATCGCCGGTCAAAGGGACGGCGGCCAGGTCAGCCTCCATACCGCCGGCCAACCGGCCGACTTTATCCTGCCAGCCAAGGGCGGCGGCTCCGTTAATGGTTCCCATTCTCAGTAAAGTTTCGACGGGAAAATCAGGATATTGTTTATGCAGAAATCGCATCTCGTCAAGAATGCTCAAGCTGTCGTTACTTGCCAGGCTGTCAGTGCCGAGACAAACATTGACGCCCGCCTCCAACATACTTCGAAACGAATGAGCCGGCCGGCCGAAAAAATGATGAGAACGCGGACAAAAGACCACGCTGTGTTCAGTGCGAGCCAAAGCAGTTAGTTCGTCATCGGTTATATAATTTACGTGAGCCAACAAAAACGGCTGATCGGCAAGGTCAAGACTAAGAAAATAATTCACAGGCGATTGTCCCGGACAAATAAAAGAACCGTCCCATTTGTTAATTCTTTTGAGATAGTCGAGCCGGGGGCCGGCCCCCTCCAAAAGAAAAACGCGCTCCTCAGTGGTTTCCGCTAAATGCGTTGTCAATGATATGGGGCTGTCATCAGAAGAGTTTTCGGCGGCAAGTTCGGCACTTAATCCATACACCCCCGAACCGGCCGAATAAGGAGCGTGCGGCGACAGGCCCAGTCGCAACAGTTCGTCAGTACGCGTTCGAGCAATACACCGTCGAAGATATTCACCGGGCGAGTCCAAATCACCGGTCATACCGAACACCTCGGCAAAACAGGTCTTACGCAGCGGCAGAGACGATAAATAATGCCACGCGCGGTGCTCATAACTGATGTCGCCCACCGTGGTAACACCACCCTGAACACTTTCCTGACAGGCATTATTTATAATCCGCTCAAACGTACCATCACTGAGTTGGCTGGGTAAAGTCCGACTGCGCAACTCCCTGAGCAAATCGACCCATTGGATAAAATTATTTCGATAAGGAACCTCACCCTTAAGATATGACAGTTCAAGATGAGTGTGAGCGTTGACCAGCCCGGGCAGTAAAACGCAGTCAGTCAGATCGATCTCGTTGGCCGGACCGAACCGCGAGAGAATCTCGTGATAAGGACCACACCCGACTATCAGCGGTCCGTCAATCGCGACGGCGCCGTCAACAATCGCTGCCGAATCGAGCGGGATTACAATACGCGAATGCAGGATTAACATTTTATATTTAATGATTTGATTATTTTATGATTTCAACAGGTGTCGGCGTAATTTCGCGTTCGGTTCCGGCAAATCCACTATCGAACGCGGTTTCTGTTTCAATAATATTTCCTCCAGGTCCGCGGCTCCGTTTTCAATATCGAGTTGGCCCATGAATTTGCGGGCTGTGAGCAGACGTTGCTCGGCAATTGACCTTACCGACTCAAAACGAAAGCCATCCCGCAGCCTTGCGGACCAGTAATCGTATTCAATCTTGCGGTTCCAGCCGGCAAGGGCCTCGGCCGCACCACGGCCGTGCATTACATAACGACGCATTTCATCGAAGATACCGGTCACCCCCATATCGTCGAGATTGCGGGCGTCAGAAAGGATCATCGCTTCAATCAGAGTGGTATTGCGTTTGCCGGATTCGATGATAATACCGCAAATCAGTTCCAGCCGTTCCGGAGTCAAAAGCTCCGTCAGTTTTTCCTGAACGACCTGAGTGGAAAAATCACGAATGTCTTCATCAGTCAGGTCGGCCAAAACCATTCGCGAAACCTTGTCCTCCTGATTGGCATAATAGGCGAACCCCGCGTCACGAAACATCGCGGCAATATAAAGACAATCATGGTCGATCTGAAACCGCTGTACCTCGCCCAGCCGAGCAATACCACCACAATGCCGCAATATCCGATACGCCCGATCTATCAGATAACCATCAGACGTGCCCTTTTGGGTCGGTATCGCCAGGACTCGTTCAGCAATCTCTTTGAATACCTGTAAATCGGCCATAAAGTCTCCCTGTTATGCAATTATAACGGTAGCGCAATTATCACAATACTATTTCCATATCGGCAATAGCCTGCAATTTTGTTGAATCAATTGAAATGTAGCCACTGACTCATTTGAGTAAGAGGTAACCATTCACGCTTTTTACAGCTAATAAATGCGTGGGGTAAGACCCCACCCTACAAGTTTATTAATTGCAGGCGAGACGCCTGCGGTACAGTTTTTTTCAATCGTCCCTACGGGACTAAAATAATATAGGAACAGGTTTCCCAGCGATAAATCGCTGGGCTATTATCAATTGTCCCTACGGGACTTGAATGCCACCGAAAGAA
>DAOWIP010000257.1 GCA_030640865.1 Sedimentisphaerales bacterium
ACTCACGCAAAAGCGGCAAACATTCGCCAAGCGGGCAATCGAACGAGCCTATGGCGCCGACGGCTATATTTACTCCGTAGTGAACCTCGATGTGCAATATACCGACCAGGAAGGTGAGGTGGACGCTGTTTTCAAGATCGAGGAAAACGAGCAGTATATGCTGTCTCGGCTGATCGTGCGCGGTAATTATGAAACCAGGGATAAGGTGATACGTCGTGATTTTGACCGTCATGGCTTTCTTCCGGGTGGTATCTACAATACGAACGCCGCCGACCGTGCCAAGCGAAGACTTTCAGGAAAAGGCCTTTTTGAAAATGTTACAGTAACACCGACCGGTAACACTGTGGGTGAACGTGATGCGCTGGTAGAAGTAACCGAAGCCCGTACCGGCCTGCTGCTGTTTGGCGTTGGGGTGGACACCAACAGCGGTGTGATGGGGCAGATTTCACTGGAGCAGCGGAATTTCGATATTTCCAAATGGCCGCAGAGCCTGAGCGAGTTTTTCCGCGGCGAATCATTTGTCGGAGGCGGTCAGCGGTTGCGTGTGGATTTCTATCCCGGCACCCGTGTAACCCGCGGCCGGGTGAATTTTCATGAGCCATATTTATTCGATCAGCCCTATTACCTGGATTTTAATCTGTTTATGTTTCGTCGCTGGCGTGAATCGTATCTGGAACGGCGTAACGGAGCGACGGTAACAATCGGTCATCGTTTCGAGAACGACTGGTCACTGGACGGCAGTCTCCGGCTTGAGAAAGTGAGGGTCTCTGATCTCGATGATTATGTTGATGTCTCATCACTGTGGGGTAGTGTCTGGGAAGATTATCTGTACGATCAAAATATACAATCCATAACCGAAGCCCCCGCGGATGTGCAGGAAGTTGAGGGCAGTAACTTCCTGACGAGCCTGAAAGTGGGTGTGGGCTGTGATACGACCGACAGAATGTTCAAGCCAACCGAAGGCCATAAACTGCATCTGAGCTGGGAGCAGGTGGGGGCGCTGGGAGGTGAATTTTCATACGCGGCTGTCAGTACCGGCGGCACACTGTATAAAACCGTCTATATGGATATTACCGAGCGAAGGACCGTCTGGGCCGGGCAGGTACGCGGCAGTAAGATTATCCATGACGCCCCGATGTTCGAGAGATACTATGCCGGTGGTATCGGCTCAATGCGCGGATTCGATTATCGCGGAGTCAGTCCACGCGGCGGTATCGAAGACGACCCAGTCGGCAGTGAATACGTTCTGTTGGCCGGTACGGAACTGACTCATCCGTTGTTTGAGGAGACGTTGTATGGTAAGATATTCTGCGACAGCGGGCTGGTAAGTGAAGGGCCGTATCGTGTGTCCGTCGGTTTTGGAATCGAGTTGATTGTGCCGCAATTGTTCCAGATGATACCGATGCAATTTGATTTCGGCTTTCCGATTTTTCAGGACGATAAAGACGAAAAAGAAATGTTCAGTTTTACTTTTGGTATGACATTTTAGGATAGAAAGTGAGATTTATGATTATGAAAAAAAACAGTATGATTATTATTTTCGTTGCCGTTATCGCCGCCGCGTTATGGTGCTATCAGGCCAGTGAGGCTCAGTCATCTGCCGGGCCGACAGCTTTAAAAATGGGGGTGGTGAACGTAGCTGAGATTCTGATGAACTGCCAGGAAAACCTGGATCGTGAAAAAGAGGGTATGGAAAAACAGCGCGAGATCGCAGAAGAATTAAAAAAACTGGTTACCGAGGCGGAGGCAATCAAACAGGAATTGCAGAACGCTCTCCAGCCCGGTTCCGATCAGTTCAAGGAACGGCGAAAGGAATGGTTTCATAAGGAAGCCCAATTACAGGCCCTGAAAGAATATGAAAAAGAGTCCCTGACCATCGAATCGCAGGTGTGGACCGAGTCGCTATACCAAAAGCTGCTGGATGAGATTAAAGGCGTGGCGCGGCAGGAAGGACTGTCCCTGGTTCTCAATAAAGACGAAACGAAACTTAAAGGACGCAAACTTCAGGATATGTTCAATATGATTCTCAGCCGCAAAGTATTATATAGTGCTCCTACTCTGGATATAACGGATAAGGTGTTGGAAAATCTGGATGTCGCATACGCAAAAAGCCGTTGAGCCATCCACCTCGAAGACTCGGTGGCTGCCACCCAACATTTGGCAAACCCTGAATAATTAATTCAACTAACTATTAGTTACAAAAAGTTTAAATGGATGGCAAAGATGCGTTTTATCTGGTTATTACTGTTTTTCACGGGACTGGCGCTTATGTTTTGGCCGAGAGTAATCGGGGCCGACGAACTGTCTCCGTATAGTGCCGAAATTTCGCGCATCTTTTACCAGGATGACCTCGGCCGTACAATTGACTATGATTTTTCGTCCGGCAGTATCGATGCCAACGATGTAATAGCCATACCACCATCAGCCGTTCAGACGCCGGAGCCGCAAGCGGAATATTTTTGGCTTCCAAAAGGTGAAAATGTTCAACTCGAACTCGGCGAAGGGGCCGCCCCGATGAGTGTCCCGGCGGCTGACCTGTGTATCAAACCAATACTTTTCGCCGAGATAATTGTGGATGGAGATCCCTGCGACTGGGTTTCGGTGGAAACCTGTCTTGCAGACCAGAATAACTACGGAGACGTTGTTACAGAGCAGGGCAGTGATGTCGAATATGTGAAGCTGGCATATAATGAGGACCGGACACGGCTGTATGTGTTGATCAAGGTAACGGATACCATCAATCCGGACCTCTGGTATCGCATTTTCCTCGAAGGTTCCGGTAGTCTTAATAGTTTATGGTACGGCAGGTATATGGTCAATTTTTTGCACGATTCCGACTGGATGGTGGACAGCTATATATGGGATAAGGCTTATGTCTTTTCCCGCATTGCCGAGCCGGGCGAGGTAACGGCAGCCGGCGCATTTCTCGAAGCAAGTCTTGATATGACTAAAATGGCCTATCTTGAGGAGCGGTTCTATTTCTCCGGTGAGTCCCTAAAGATACTACCGCCGGGGAATGTTTTTCTGCCCAGTCAGCCGGACTATATGCGAGCGGGTCGGGAACGGTTTCTTGTCAACGATGAGCCGTTGGATTGGTTCGAGGCGCCGCAGCGGTTTCCCTTAGGAGTGTGTGCGCTGGAAGGTAGCAATATCAGTCCCCAGTCGGCCGACCTATGGGAATATGAAGTCAGCTTCGAGCATTTCGGCAATGCCGAACGCCAACAATTCTATCATCACGCTGCTGTCGCTATGGCCGATCCAGATGTTTATGAGCCGACACCCGCTTACGTTTGGGCGTCCTGGTTTTCAGGAAAAACAGTGTGGTGGCAGGAGCAGGAAAATATTTTATTCCTCGGTGCTAATCTCGGAGGCGTTTCGTGGAGCATCGTCAATGGATTGAAAGGCTACGATCCGAATGATATCAAACTGGACTTGAAGATACAGGTCAAGGGTACGGCTCCCTACCAGCGGTATGCGACGGCCCTTTATCGCATTAACGATGGACAATGGGAAACGTTGTTGACGCATTCGCTTTTGCCGGAACAAATGTTAAGCTACCCAAAACTAAGTCCCCAGGTCTGGCTATGGTCAAGCATAATGGATGAACTGCCGGACCTGATTTGTGAAATCAACACAGCCGATCTGCCGGAGGTGTTAATCCCCGCAAACAGGATTTATGTGCCGGTCAGCGTTTCCAACATCGGCGATAAGAGGGTGCTTGACAGGATGTATATCGATATATATCTCTCCGCGGACAGAAGCATCGATGAGGATGATATACTGATAAGCTCCGGGAATTATTACACGGTAGAACTCTTTCCGGATTACCAGATTACATATCAGGTACCCGTGATTATTCCTTCCGATGTGCCCATGGGACCTTATTATCTGATAGTCAGGATCGACGCGAATAATGATGTCGGCGAGATCGATGAGAGCGATGAAAGTAACACCAATATTACGGAACAACCGATCCAGATAGACCGATTGTTTGGTCAGGTTCCTGAGACAGGGAAAAATGAGACTTTGACAATCGAAGGGGCCGATACCTGCCCAACGATGTTTCGTCTTACCGGCGGTGGTTGGGGCAGGCTGGAAAACACAGCCGATCCAGATGTTTTCGATGTTTCACTTTATGACACAACCGCTCTGTCGTCTCTAATAATTACAAATAGTGGAATTGGAAGCGGTATTATCATCGGCGACCTTATCGCCCAGGACGGCTCACTGAATTGCATCCTTGCCGGCGATACTGATTTACAGGGTGATATACAAATCGGCGGTACTCTGAGGCGGCTTGTACTCCGTGATGTGCTGGATGTAAATTATAGTCCCGAAGGTCATAGTGTTATTGTCGAGGGCAACTCCGCCGGCCCCGCAAACGTTCTGCAAATACATTGCCGCGAAGTAGCCAACCTGAATATTACCTCTACAGAAATACCCATCAATTCTATTACTGCAACCGAATGGCTGAATACCGATGGTGTCTCCGACACGATTCAATCGAGCAGGCTTGACGTTCTTTCGATCCTCGGCGATGTTCATAAAGGTATCGCGGGTGATTTTGAGGCGGATCTGATCCTTACCGGCGATTCTTTCGTAAATGCCCTGAGCCTCGTTATGGTTGCCGGTTCTCTCAATGAGGCGGACTGGGATATTTCCGGTAATGTTGGTTATTGTTCCGTCAAGAAATTTATTAAAGGATGCGAATTGCATTTCTGGGGTGATGTATCGATTGTCGTCGCAGGCGCATTGGAGGACACGCAATTCCTCGTCGGTTGCGATCAGGCCACCGGTAGCGTTACCGACTTCGACCAGGCCGACCATTACATCATCAGGCTTTTATACCTTACCGGAACCGACAATTTATACTTTACTAATAGTAATCTGGCAGCATGGTCTGTTGGCACAATGATATTCGCTCGTTTTCCAGAAGAGGCATCGGGTATGATCGAATATAATCAATTGTCCGGGATAGCAAATGTGCCGGATTATTTGCTGAATTATGTGCATTAACGTGTTATGATTAGTTACTGTTGCGGAACCGACGTTTTGTCATTCCTGCGTAGGCAGGAATCCATCTTTTAGACCATAGACCCCTGCCTCCGCAGGGGTGACATTGTTTATCGAGGTTTTAGCGGATGAAACTGGGAGAAATAGCTCGGCGTCTTGAGGGACGACTCGATGGTGACGAGACAGTAGCCGTGGAGTGGATAGCTTCTCTGACTGAAGCAGGCCCGAAGGACGTTTCTTTCATTAACGATTCGCGTTATACGGATCAGGTAGCCCGGACACACGCGGCGGCGGTAATTGTGCCGCGGGATTTCAACGGTATGACAAATTCGGCCCTGCTGTTTGTTGATGATGTCGATGATGCGCTGGAGCAGTTGTTGTTGATTTTTGCGGCACCACTCGATAAACCTGAATCAGGTGTTCACGCAATGGCGTGCGTTGACCCCACGGCCCAAATTGGCCGTGAGGCGGCCGTCGGGGCAGGCTCCGTGATTGGGGCGAACGTGGTGGTTGGCGCAGGCAGCGTGATATGTCCCGGTTGTGTCATTGGGCGTAACGTACAGATTGGTGATAACTGCTACTTATGGCCAAACGTGGTGATCAATCAGGACTGCGTACTTGGTCACAATGTGATCATCTATGCCAACAGCACTATCGGTACCGATGGTTTCGGCTATCGGATAACAGAAGGCGAACATCGCAAGATACCCCATATTGGAATTGTGGTAATAGAAGACGATGTGGAGATCGGGGCCAATAGTTGCGTCGATCGGGCCAAGTTCGGCCGGACTGTGATAGGCCGGGGGACTAAGATTGATAATCTGGTGCAGATAGCTCATAATGTGCGAATTGGACAACATTGTATTATCGTAGCGCAAACAGGTGTTGCAGGCAGCAGCGAATTGGGTAATTATGTCATTGTGTCAGGGCAGTGCGGTATCAGCGATCACGCGAAGATAGGCAACAATGTCCAGATAGGGCCACAAAGTTGTGTTTATTCGGGAAGGGAAATTAAGCCCAAGGCCAAAGTAATGGGTGCTCCATACCGGCCGTTTCGGACGTATTTCCGGGAGCTTTCTCTGATCCAGAAGCTGCCTGAAATGGCTCGGCAGATTAAACAGTTACGAAAACTAATTAATAAAAATGCAGACACAAAAGACCATAGCTGAACCGGTTACTGTCAAAGGCAGAGGATTGTTTTCCGGCAAAGAGGTAACCCTAACACTTAAACCGGCTGAAGTGGATACCGGTGTTGTGTTTGTGCGCACAGATTTGCCGAATCGCGTAACAATACCCGCGTGTATCACAGAGTTGTCCCCGCAGCCGAGACGCACCGTTCTGCGTAACGGTACCGCTACCATCGAAACAATTGAGCACTGTCTCGCGGCGGTGAACGGGCTGGAAATTGACAATCTTGAGATTGAAATCGACGGCCCGGAACTACCGAGTATCGACGGCAGTTGCGATTCTTATACGCAAGCGATAGTCAAAGTTGGTACCGTAACGCAGAACAAGACCAGAAACGTTTTTGTTATTACCGAACCGATAGTCGTCCGAGAAGGGGATTCAGTTCTCTATGCCCTGCCTGATCGCGACGATCAGCTAAATATAATGTATGATCTCGATTACAGTGAGCCGGGTATCGGCCGTCAACTGTATCGTGTGCAGGTTACTCCCGAGACGTTTATGCGGGATATATCTCCCGCGCGGACATTCATCCCGGAAGATGAGGCCCGTGAGTTTCGGGCGCGCGGCATCGGTACTCATCTCAGCGCCAAGGATTTGTTGGTTCTCTCACAGGACGGCCCGGTTGATAATGAACTGCGGTTCGAGGACGAATGCGCTCGGCATAAAGTGGCGGACTTGCTGGGAGATATGATGCTTTTGGGGCGGCCGCTGCGTGGCCGTCTGGTTGCCTATCGCAGCGGACATAGCTGTAACCATCTGATGGTGAAGAAACTATTGCGGCTTGCCCGGAATCAAAAGCGTCGCCGCTCGTTAAGCTCGGAAGCGGTACTCGATATTCGCAAGATTCAGAAAATCCTACCACATCGTTATCCCTTTTTGATGGTGGACCGTGTTATCGAGCTGGATGGCGACAGGCGGGCAGTGGGGATAAAAAATGTTACTATGAACGAGCATTTCTTTCAGGGCCATTTTCCCGGTACCCCCATTATGCCGGGTGTTCTTATTGTCGAGGCCCTGGCGCAGATGTCAGGCCTGTTATTTGCGCAGCGGCTGGAGCATACCGGCCAATTGGCCGTGCTGTTGAGTATGGATAAAGTCAAGATGCGCCGTGCCGTTCTGCCGGGTGATCAGTTAATACTGGAAGTGGAGGCTGTGCGGGTCAAGAGCCGTACCGGCGACTGCCGCTGTCGGGCTTTGGTAGGTGATGAGGTGGCGGCCGAGGCACAAATACGGTTTATGCTCGTTGATGCCGACCCGGTATAAAAAACAGATGTTAGCATTATACTTCACATGGCTAAAATTTTACATAAACGTTTTTTTTACTGTACCTTTTGGCTGCCAAAACATAAGTCCCGTAGGGACAATTGATAATAGCCCAGCGATTTATCGCTGGGAAACCTGTTCATCTGTGTATTTGAGTCACGTAGGGACGGTTGAAAGTAGGTAATATTATTTTCCGATTATTACTGCACTCGGCTAAAATATTACTGAAGTTGTAAAAAATGGAAGTTGGGATGTCAGAAGGAAGGCTGAGGACTGGTAAATTATGACGGAAATCGCCGCCACGGCAATTTTAGATAAAACAGCCCAATTGGGCAGCGATGTATATATCGGCCCTGGTTGTGTGATTGACTCGGATGTGATTATCGGAGATGGATGCCTGTTGAAAGCCAATATATTCGTCTCCAAAGGCGTAACCCTGGGACAGGGCAACCAAGTGTTTCCGAATTGTGTGTTGGGAGAGGAGCCCCAGATGGTTGATAAACACGATCCGGAAACGGAATTAATTATCGGTAACGATAATGTGTTCCGCGAAAATGTTACCATCAATCGCGGTTCGCCCATCGGCAGCGGAAAGACCATTATAGGCGATCAAAATTATTTTATGATCGGTTCTCATGTGGGCCATGACTGCGAGATTGAAGATAATGTTGTGCTTGGAAACTATTGCCAGATAGGCGGGCATGGTAAACTCGAACGAAACGTCTGGATGAGCGCCTTCTGCGGAACTCATCAATTTGTTACCGTCGGGCGATTTGTGTATGCCGGCGGGCTTAGCGGAATTGTATCCGACATTCCGCCGTTTATGCGGACGTCTGGTTCGTACCCGTGTACGGTTCGAGGATTGAATGCGGTTGGTCTGCAAAGAGCAGGTTTCAGCGCCGAAAGCATTCAGGCATTAAACGAAACCTATCGGGGCTTATACCGACATCGAGAGGGTGCCCTGACAGGAGCCGTTGAGGAAATGATGTCTCGGCAGGAACTTGACGAAAACGTCAAATACCTTTTGGAATTTCTACAGCGGAGTTTTCAACATCGTATGAACCGGCACAGAGAGTTGTTTCGTCATTAAATATTTATGGGACGTTATACCTCATTTTGCCAAAGTTTTGTCAGTAAAACGGAAAGCGGAATATTATGTCAGAGATATCAAATTTAGCGGTTATTGACCCATCAGCTCAAATCGGCTCCGGTGTAACTATTGGGCCTTTTTGCGTGGTTGGCCCTGATGTTGTGATTGAAGACGGTTGTCAATTGATAAATAACGTTACTGTTCAGGGCATAACCAGGATCGGCCGAGATAACGTTTTTTATTCGAATGTGGTCATCGGCGCCGCCCCTCAGGACTTAAAATACAATGGTGCCCCGACAGAAACTATTATTGGTAAAGGTAATGTTTTTCGAGAAAATACCACCGTTCATCGCGGTACGGAAAAGGGCGGAGGAAGAACGGTAATCGGCAGCGGCTGTCTGTTTATGGTCGCGGCGCATATCGCTCACGATTGTATCCTGGAAAATAAAATTATTTTGGCTAATCAGACCCTGTTGGCCGGTCATGTGCAGATCGAAGAAGGCTCTGTTGTCTCGGCTTTGGTGGGGCTGCATCACTTTGTTCGGGTGGGCAAATACAGTTACGTCGGTGGCCTGACTCCGGTGCACCGCGATATTCCGCCGTTTGTGAAATTTTCCGGCGACCCCAATGAAGTTCGTGGGGTGAATGAGGAAGGCCTTAAACGTAACGGCTTCAGCCCGGAAGATGTCGCCCGGATTAAACAGGGTTATCGGCAGATATTCCGAAGAGGCAATAACATCGCGGGTAATGTGGACGAGCTACTTGCCCAGGATGATCTTGACACAAACGTACGTTATATGTGTGAGTTCGTCAGAAAAAGTTGTAACAGCCGTTTTGGTCGTTACCAGGAGACCTTTCGTTGTGATAGCGTCGAGGACCGTCGTCGTCGTCGGCCTTTGGAGGTGCGCGGTAACAGGGATTGATTTTGCAGGGAGCACAGTAGTGAAACAATTGAAAGCAGCGGTTATCGGTGCCGGCCGTATGGGCAGGCTCCACAGCCGAATTTATAATCAGATGGATCAAACTGATCTGGTAGCTGTAGTCGATATCGACCAGGACAAGGCACGGCAGATCACCGAGGAATATGGCGGTACGCCTTATAGTAATTTTAACGAGATCGTGAATCAGGTCGAAGTTGTTACTGTCGCTGTGCCTACAGAGTTTCATACCCAGGTAGCCGAGACGTTTTTGGAACGGCGAATACCCGTTCTGGTGGAAAAACCGTTGGCCGAGAATCTCTCACAGGCCCGGCATTTGCTCCAACTTGCACAGGAAAAAGATTGCGTTTTACAGGTAGGCTATTCCGAGCGGTTCAATCCTGTAGTACAAGCGATGCGCCGACTGGATTTCACGCCTCGATTTGTGGAAGTCAACCGTATTTCGCCCTATACATTTCGTTCGACGGATGTAGGAGTAGTGCTGGATATGATGATCCACGATATTGACATCGTTCTCTCGATGGTTCGCAGTCCCATAAAGAATGTTGCCGCGGTGGGTGTGAATGTTATGAGCGAACATGAAGACATAGCCAATGTAAGGCTGATTTTCGAGAGCGGTTGTGTAGCTAACCTGACCGCCTCGCGTCTGGCTCTTAAAACCGATCGCAGAATCAGGGTTTTCAGCGAAGACGCGTATCTTTCGCTGGACTACCTCAAAAAAACCGGTACTATGATCAGTAAAAAGGGCAATATTGATATGCTGAAGTGGATTCGTCAGCAGCAGAAAGAAGACGGCAGTATCGACCTTTTCAATACGGACTGGACAAAACTGATCCAGGTGGAAACGCTTGACATTGATGATCGTGAGCCTTTACGTCTGGAGCAGGAAGCGTTTGTTCAGGCGGTTACCGATGGGACCCGCCCGCAGGTCTCGGCTGAAGACGCCGTCGCAGCTATGGAACTGGCCGAGCGGATCGTCGATGAGATATCTCACCATCAGTGGCAGGGCAACAGCAGCGCCGCGATCAGCGCCGAACATTGGCATAAGTAAAGGCGGTGAAGCGTGATTGCCCAAATTAAAATGTGTTTGATGACCTTTTGTGAATATATGTAGTGGTCAGTTAAAATAATTATTCAGGGTTTGCCAAATGTTGGGTGGCAGCCACCGAGTCTTCGAGGTGGATGGTTCAATGGGTGGCACCTTTCTGTATTTCAGAGAGGTGTTCCTGTACAATCTTCGGTATTGAACCCAGCGAAATTATATTAACTGACAAGTAGTAGTAAGGATTAACAAATGGCCCAATTAAACGTGAACATTGATCATGTCGCCACAATTCGTCAGGCCCGGCTGGCTGATGAGCCTGATCCGGTCTGGGCGGCTGTCGAGTGCGAGCTTGGCGGAGCCGCCGGCATTACAATGCACCTGCGTGAGGACCGCCGTCATATACAGGACCGCGATGTACAATTGGTCCGTCAGACGGCCGGCGTTATGCTCAATCTGGAAATGGCACTGGCCGAGTCTATTGTGCGTTTTGCTCTGAAACTCAAGCCCGACCAGATAACTCTGGTTCCGGAAAAACGTCAGGAATTGACTACCGAGGGCGGCCTGGACTGCATCAAACAGCAACGCCGCCTGATTGCTGTCATTAAACGTATGCGTCGTGTTGGGATTAGGGTCTCGGCGTTTATCGCCCCTGAGGCGGATCAGGTAACGGCCAGCCTTGACGCCGGCTGTGAGGCTGTGGAACTGCACACGGGTATGTATGCTAATGCACGCCGTGAACGCCTGATCACACGTGAGTTACGAAAGTTGGAAAAGGCCCGCGATGTTGCCTGGGACAGCGGCCTGATCGTCCATGCCGGCCATGGGCTTACATATCGTAACATCGGCCCGGTCGCCGCGATTGAAGGCCTGGAGGATTTCAATATCGGCCATAGTATCGTTTCGCGTTCGGTCTTTACCGGTATCCGCCAGGCTACCCGCGAGATGATCGAGTTAATCGATAAGTATAGTGTCTGAATTTGATCATAGAAGTCAGTTAAATTAATTATTCAGGGTTTGCCAAACGTTGGGTGGCACCTTTCCGCCGAAGGCGGAGAGGTGCTTCTGTACAATCATTAGCATTCTGTAAAATATGTTAACTGATCAATAGGAGATAGTATTATGTTCACTGGTAGTTTAGTCGCACTGGTAACTCCCTTTACGGATGGCAGGGTAGATTTCGAAACCCTGCGTGAGTTGGTTAATTTCCAGATTGAAAGTGGTATTGATGGTGTTGTGCCGGTCGGTACGACCGGCGAGTCGCCCACTCTCTCCCACGAAGAGCATAAAAAAGTCATAGAAGTTGTTGTGGATGAGGTGGGTGGTCGTGTGCCTGTAGTTGTCGGCGCCGGCTCCAACAGTACCGCCGAAGCTGTCGATCTGACCCGTTTCGCCAAAGAAACCGGTGCCGACGGTACTCTCCAGGTGCTGCCATATTATAATAAGCCGACACAGGAAGGCTTGTATCAGCATTTTTCCACGATTGCGGAAGCTGTGGACCTGCCTATGGTTTTGTACAATATTCCCGGCCGTTGCGGTGTCAATATGGCCCCTGAGACAATGGCCCGCCTGGCCGAGATCGATAATATTGTGGCCGTCAAGGAGGCCAGCGGTCAACTGGATCAGGCTTCTCAGATCGCCGTCAGTTGTGGGCTTACGATTCTCTCCGGCGACGATAGTTTGACTTTGCCGATTGCCTCGGTCGGCGGCCAAGGAGTGATTTCCGTCGTGGCCAATATTGTGCCCACCGACGTCAAGGCTATGACCGACGCTATTCTGGAAGGTGATTTTGCTACAGCTCGCCAGTGGCATAACAAATTGTTCCCTTTGTCCAAAGCGCTGCTTAGCCTTGCCACAAATCCTATTCCCATCAAGGCAGCAATGGCCATATTGAAGAGATGTTCCGATGAGATGCGCTTGCCGATGGTCGGACTCGACGCTGACAAGAAAGAACAGTTGACCCGAATCCTTGCCGACTATGGCCTTTTGCATTGACCCGGATATTCATGAGTTAACCTTTGTCTGTAGTGCCTCCCGGTAGGCCTTGGCCAACCGTGTGATCATGCGGCTGGCCAGGAAGTGCTTGCGCAAATAGGTCTGTGAGCGTTGTGCGAGTAAGCGGGCATACTCACGATCTTTCAACAGTTGTTCCACCTTGTCTGTCAGCGCCTGCTCATTGTGGAATGGTATGGTAAGAGCGGTCTTTCCTTCGAGCACCAGGTCGTTTTTCACCCCATTGGCCACAACTACGGCATTACCTACGCTCATAGACTCCAGCAGTTCCGGCCGCCATGCGATATTGGGCCAGGGCTGTATAAATATATCGACCGTCTGCAATACGGCTTTGTAGGCATTACTG
>DAOWIP010000197.1 GCA_030640865.1 Sedimentisphaerales bacterium
GATAAGCGCTACCGGCCGAGTGAATATCGGAAGGAAACTCCCCTGAGAAACCATCAGGGCACGTCGGAGGTTTTCATCGGCCATAGGGCCGAGGATAAGACCAATGACGAGAGGCGCTATCGGATAACCCATCTCTGTCAGGAAATAAGACAGGATGCCCACAGGGACCATAAGGTACAGATTGAATATTCTTGTGCCCAGCGCGTATGAGCCGATGATACACAAAAGAGCTATTATCGGCATAAACATAGGCGGCGGAATTGTCAGTACCTTGATCACCTGTCTGGTCAGCAGCATACCGGTAATCCACATAGCAATGGAAGCCAGCAGTAGTATGGCTGCTATTTCCAGGATAAAGTTCGGATGTTCAAAATGAAGCATAGGTCCCGGCTGCACATTGTGCAGCATCAGCGCCCCCAACAACATAGCCGCAGGCGGACTTCCCGGAATCCCCAAGTTAAGTAAAGGAATCATCGCTCCGCCGATACAGGCTTTGTTCGAGGTTTCCGCGGAGATGACGGCCCCATAATCCCCTTTTCCGAAGTTTTCGGGGTGTTTGGACGCTTTTTTTGCCGCTCCGTAAGACACCCACGCCGCGATGTCCTCACCTATACCCGGCACAGCACCGATTCCAACGCCAATCAGCGAAGATCGGATGATATTGGGAATGTGTTTTATTATAACTTTAAAGCCCGGTAGGATTCGTTTGAACTTTTTGGTTTCGCCGATCACGCACTTGTCCTTCAAAACCTGTATAATCTGCGGAATGCCAAAAGCTCCGATAAGAACCGGAACCAGATCGATTCCTCCGTCAAGCTCGGCAAGTCCAAAGGTAAATCGCGGATAGAATTGCAGTCTGTCTCGTCCGATTACCGCGAGGAACAATCCGAGAAATCCGGCAATCCATCCTTTGATGGCCAAGTCCGGGCTGGTGAGAGTTCCGCTGATGATTATGCCGAAGAAGGCCAACAGAAAAAACTCAAAAGAAGTGAACTGCAGCGCGAGATGTGAAATTACAGGGGAAAGACAAACGACAAAAAGCATACCTATTACCGCACCTATGGCCGAGGTGGTGGTAGTAATCCCCAAGACTTTACCGCCCTGACCTTTGCAGGCGAGCGGATAACCATCCAGTGCGGTTGCCGCCGCCGCGGCTGTACCGGGGATGTTGATCAGTATCGCGGAATAGCATCCACCATAGACTCCGCCCATATAGACGGCCATCAGAGCGATCATTGCAGTACTTGTGTCCATTCCGTAAGTGAGTGTGGTCAGCAGCGCGACTCCGAGAGTGGCGGTGAGTCCAGGCATTGCGCCGAAGATAATTCCCATAAGTACGGCCCCAAACAGCACCGCCAGATTAGTCGGGCTTGACGCGAGACTATAAACGTTGAGGAAAAAATCCCCTAATCGTTCCAGTACCAACATTTTGGACTCCAACAGGCCGGCGGAAGAGCAGGCCAATATCAAAACAATGAATACTTAATCATATCCATAATCCCCTCTATGACGAGTCCTTCCTTTGGGAGAGGAACCAACAGGAAGTATTTGAAGACGGGACACAGAATAAGAGGAACCACAATCGCGACCACCAGGCTGGTTCGGAATTTCTTTTTAAGCTCCGCGTTTCCCTTTATCGCGAACGCGGTAAATATGGTATAAGCGACGATAAAACACAGGGCAAATACATCAGTCATAAAATAGTAAATACCGTCCGCGAAATTATCGAGTTTGAAGAGAAAATATAACAGGAATAAAAACGTGCAGGCTCCGTAAAACTTCAGAAGCCTGACGAGCAGCAGGTTACTGTCGAAATAGAACATAGTAATAAAAAAGAGGAGAAACAGCCAAGAACTTAAAAAGAAATCTATCCGAGGGATATTCAGAAATACGAAAGCGATAAGTGCAGTCAGGATGGCGATGAAACGTATCGATTTGTCCGACAATATATGTCCCGCGGATACCTCGGAGAATTTTTTTTTCGCTTCTTTCGCTATCCAGGCGAAACCAGTTTGTTCGGCTGAGTTAATAATCAGCAGCAGGGACAACAGCATGAGTGAAAAACCGATAATAAGCGGCAAAAGAGCGGGAGAGACATACCAGACGTTCTGAACACCTCCGAAACTGTCCTTCATTGGCATTTTAAAAGACACCAGGCACATCCAAAGCCCAAAAGCAAAGAGAAGGGCGCCGGTGAAAAGATCGGCTCTTCTGAGATTATTTTTGTCCATCATAAGTTAACAAGACCGTGGCTAAAAATTCTTAAATATTTCGTAACATTTTA
>DAOWIP010000010.1 GCA_030640865.1 Sedimentisphaerales bacterium
AGTTTTTGATCTTTTGAGATGGAATGTTGCTGGGCTCTGGTGCCCGCTGGATTGATTTGTCCTGTGCGGTAACAGCATCGGCTGTCAGTACCAGCAGAAACACCAACCCATAGACCAGGGTACTCTTAAACATTATATTCCTTTCGCGTCGCAATCATTTTCGCAACATCAGACTAATTATTAAACGATATATAATAACGGACTTTATGGTACCGATACTGTTTGATTAAACAGGACATTATCCTGGTCGTCCTCGAATTTGACACTGAAATCCTGGGGCGGTTTCGCTAAAAACGACTTCTTGATCGAAACTCTGTAGGTTCCTAATTCCAAATCGAAATACGCCATTGTGAGTTCGCCCCACGGATCATAATAATAATACCTTTCACCGTATAATTTTCGGATTCTCGTTGTGTCGTCGGGAGAAATAGTGAAGGTATTGCTGCTTCCCCAGTTTATGGAGATTGTGGTTTGAGTCAGGTCGACAGGATACTCCTTGGTCGCGATTTCACCCCAGATTGTTACGCCGTCACTGTAGCCGTAGTCGTCATAGACAAAAGAAAACCATTTTTTGCGCAGAACGTCTTTATATCCTCTGAGTAATATAATCGGTACGTTCCCGCTACCTATGATCTCGGCGGTGCCTGCGCCATAGAAATCTCCCACAACCATTTCAAGAATAACCGGTTCATCGAGACCGGACAAATCCACCCCCAGGCCATAGAGCCAGAATGTCCCCAAAGTCAGATCGACAGACAGCCAAATGCTACTTGTGCTACTTGTACCGGCGGGACTGTGGATGAATATCAGCCTACTGCCTGCCCAGCCGCCAAGAGGATTATCGGTTGGAATTTCTACTTGGTATGAACCGAATCGTAGTAACAACGAACCCTGTTCGAAGTCTTCTTTTTGGGCGGTGAGCTTGCCGGTGATATAAAACGTGTCAGCGGGTGCGTCACGATTATACCCGGCCCAAATGAACGTCTTGACATCCTCAATGGAGCAAGGCTCGGCCAAATACCAACCGTAAGCGTTGGGGTCGATGTTGTTAGGCTCGGCAAAATCTTCCCATATATCCAGTACCATCCCCGCCGATTCGTTATAGTATTGCCAGCCGATGTCTTCTCCATCGGCTCCGTGTAATAACTTGACCAATACCAACTCATCATTATATTGCGGCAATGATTCCAGTGATTCAGTAAGGCCGACAATCTCAGCCGACTCAAGCTGTTCATCGGCATCGGTGGTTATGATTGTTTGCTCATCATAATCACCTGTCATCAGCCGCAGGTGCATATCGGGATATTTCTCGAAGGGAGCGATCTGATCGATAAATTCGGCATCGAAGACAATTTCGCCATCGCTTTCAACCTTTAAAACCCATAAATTCTCTTCGCTGTCCTTAGCAGCGTAAATGGTCGAACCGGGCTTGCCCCATTCGCCAACAGCGGTCTGCTCGATCTTCAGACAGCGAACGCCCAACAACTCCGTCATAGAGAACAATACCTGATATTCCGAATCGGTGAACGCGCCCTGTCCCCGATAGATACGCAAATCGCCGGGTTTGGCCTTGAGAAACGGCACCTCGCTGAAATCGTAACTATCGGCCTCGAATGTCGGCTGCTCTTGTCCATAGTAAGCCAATCGCCAACCGTCCAGGTTTGTCTCGGCTGTGTCTGACAGATTCGGGTCGAAATAATTCGGATCGCCTTCCTGTTCGGAGGTGTTCCAAAGGTCAAGAACCAACCCCACTGACTCATTGTAATACGACCATTCTACCAACGGCTGGCACGGTTCCTCTGTGCGTTTAGCCAGTACTATATTGTCATCGTAATACGTCAGATGGTCGAGACCGGCCTCGAAACTTTTTATTTGTTCTGTTGTAATTACACCATTTTCTTCCGATGTTGCTGTGTTATCCGATGAATTGAGGTCATTGGGGTCATATTCGCCTGCGATTAGTTTGAAATACATATTATCGTCGGCAAACTCGCTGAGCGGTTTGGATTCATATTGAGAAGTAATACGATAAATCTTTTCGCCGTTAAGGTAATATTTCAAGACCCGGATTTCGCCCTGTAAGTCTCGTACAAGACAGATATCGAAGTTATCGACCAGCAGCGAAGTTGTGAACACCTGCTGCCATCTCAGGCAGTCAACGCCGCTGACTGAGTAGCTGGAAAATTGATGAGTATAGCTTAGTCCCTCGAACGAGCCTTGGCCGATGAATGTCCTGGTAACCCCGGCCGTGGCGTTCAGGAACGGAACATCACTAAAATCGAGGTTATTAGGGTCAAGCTCGTGAATGACGGAGGCGCTTTCAATAATGACCGGCTCAACCGGCAGAGCCTCGAAATAGCTTGTTACATTCGGATCGTCTATGATAGCGACATCAGCTATGTCATCCACGACATCCATACCATCGCTGACCGTGCCGAAAACAGCGTATCCCGGCTGACCGCCGTAACCGGCGTCCAGGTGAGGGTTATCAACCAGGTTAATGAAAAATTGCGAGGTAGCCGAGTTCGGCTCTGATGTACGAGCCATCGCTATAGTCCCCCGCAGGTTTTTGCGATCGCTGCTTGCTTCTAATTCAATTGGATCATTTGGCTGGTGAAAGAAGCACGGATCCTGTAGGTCAGGGACCGCCGCCGTAAAATCCAGATCGTATAGATTCGGATCATACGCTCCGGCCTGAATCATAAACTCGTCAAGCACACGATGAAAGATCAGGCCCTCATAGAAGTCGCTTTGTACATAGCCCAGAAAGTTTTCCACGGTTATGGGGGTATCGTCGTCATACAGCTCGACGGTTATATCGCCGTAGTTTGTTTCCAGAAGAACGATACTCTTGTCCGCGTGCAGAGTCCCCGCGAGTGCGAATACCATTATCATTAAAACCATTAAAATGGAATAATGTGCCTTCTTCATCGTTTTTTGCGCCTTTATTTTCGATACACATTGCATTTATAATCGTGGTTTTTAGCCTCGCAGTCCAACTGCGGCCAACCCGCTTTCTTTTGGGGGGTGATTATAGGTTTTTTACCGGGGCGTGTCAATCTGCTTTAGTATGAGAAAAACAAGTTCCCGCGTAAGCATGCCCCTGCGGAGGCAGAGGGCGGGGGGCGGGGATTGGGAAGGCTTCTTATTAGCCCCTGCTGTTAAGCAGGGGTTCTTAAATAGTTCCTGTTGTGGAAGATGAGATATAGTGTGCCACGGCCGTGTCGGCCGTGTTTTATTACGTTCTTTACGTAATTTCCCGACGGTGCGCCGGAGATACACGCTTTCCGCAACAGCAACTAAATAGCCCCCGATGTAAAGCATGTCTTCGCGATGGGTGGCAGCGTCTGATGTAATCATCAGGCGATGGTATTAGTAGAATGGGCCTATGGCCCGCGTTTATCCGCCCCCGATGTGAAATCGGGGGATTCTTCTTGTAGGGTGGGGTCTCACCCCACGCGGGTTTCTAAAAAAGTCGAGAAATGTGGGTCAGTCCAGTAGGGTGCCGATGAAATCGCACCATTCAATCTGATTTAATGTTTTAGACGCAGATTTCGCTGATTCCGCAGATGTCCAATATCTTATTTCAGCGTAATCTGCGCAATCAGCGTCAAAGTAT
>DAOWIP010000067.1 GCA_030640865.1 Sedimentisphaerales bacterium
ATTTTTTAGCGGTTCTAAATTACCTATATTACCTAATCGCTACAGACATATCCCCCAAAAGGGGTAGTTTTCTTCTGACTCCTCTGCGAAAAATAAGCACTTACGTCAATTATATTTCATATTCCAGATTATAATCTATACTCTACCTATGTCCTGTCAGCTTGGCAGAAGAACGCCCTGTTCATACGCATTTTGACAGAGTCGCGGTACGAGCTTTTGAGTAACAGCGCTATTGGCGGGGGCATTTGTCAAAGAAAAAGACAGGCTGGTAAGCAATGCGTAACTTCTTGTATAGCAAACAATAATACAAATATATTAACTCACTGTTTCGATCCTGTTCCTTTATCTACATAGTCAATTCATCGACAATTCATAACTGGCACGAGCTTTGCGAATTAGCAGTTTGGTAAAGTGTTTCTATGTACCGACGACCGGCAGATTGGACGGAAGTATTTGATTGATAGTGGATTATGGCAATGACGCAACGACTTTCACAACCGGTTAATGTCAATGTTTTGATTGGCAATACCGACTGGGCTTGGCCGCAGGCAGTGGAACAGATATTCCGGCCATGCGGTATAAACGCCTTAGTTGCAAATACTTCCGACGAAATGGTGCGGGTTATCGACAATAATAAGATACACCTGGCGTTACTGGATATGGCGTTCGATGAACTTACCGGGATTCAGACCTTGGAGATCATCCGCAAGCATGATCGGTTGCTGCCCTGTATCCTTCTGGCCCGCCATATCGACCAGCGTCTGCTGTCGGAGGCGTTGAGGCTGAACGCGTTTTCCGTGATGAGCAAGCCCGTGGAGATTAGCAGACTCCGCGAGCAGTTAAATCGTTTGTTTCTAAAGTATTACGCAAGCAATATGTTTGCGGACAAAGTGTAATTTACCACGAAAGGAGTAATGTCAAAAATGAAGATTAGGCCATTAGCAGATAAAATACTCATCAAAAGAGTGGAGGCCCGGACCGTAACCAAGGGCGGGATTGTCCTGCCGGAAGCCGCCAGGGAAAAACCCCGACGCGGCAAAGTAATCGCGCTCGGTGATGGAAAGCTGCTTGACAGCGGTGAAAGGGCGGAATTTGAGGTCAAGGTCGGCGACGAAGTTCTGTTCAGCTCTTACGGCGGGACAGAAATCAAAGTTGACGGCGAAGAAATGATGATTATGGAAGAATCAGACATATTGGCTGTTCTATAATAACGCCGGCGACAAAACCTCTAAGGTACTTGAAAATACGTATCACCTACTTTCCATAAGGAGAAAGATAAACAATGGCAGCGAAAAAAATCATATTCAATAATGAGGCACGAGAAGCAGTGCGTGCCGGGGTCAGGCAGTTGGCCAAGGCGGTTAAAGTAACTCTGGGACCAGCGGGCAGAAATGTCGTTATAGAAAAGTCGTTCGGCTCTCCGACCGTTACCAAAGACGGCGTAACCGTGGCCAAGGAAATCGAACTGGAAGACGCCTGCGAAAACATCGGTGCGCAAATGGTTAAAGAAGTGGCCTCGAAAACGTCCAACGCGGCCGGCGACGGAACCACTACCGCAACTGTTCTGGCCGAAAGCATCTTCGAAGAAGGCCTGAAAAACGTTGTGGCCGGCGCCAACCCGACCGAACTGAAACGCGGTATTGATAAAGCCGTTGCAGCAGTGGTTGAAACTCTTCAGAAAATGAGTATTTCAGTCGATTCCAGCAAACAAATAGCACAAGTCGGTACCTGTGCAGCCAACCAGAACAGCAATGTCGGCAAGATGATCTCCCAGGCTATGGACAAAGTCGGTAAAGACGGCGTCATCACCATCGAAGAAGGCAAGACATTAGAGACGGCAGTGGAACTGGTGGAAGGTATGCAGTTCGACAAAGGCTATCTCTCGCCACACTTCGTAACAAATATGGAAAACATGACCGTTGAAATGGAAAAGCCGTTCATTTTGATTAACGAAAAGAAGATATCTTCAGTAAAAGATATTGTTCCGATCCTTGAAAAAATCGCGCAGGCGGGCCGGCCGATTCTGATCATCGCGGAAGACGTCGATGGCGAAGCACTGGCAACACTGGTAGTAAATAAATTACGCGGTACCCTGCCGTGCGTCGCGGTAAAGGCGCCGGGCTTCGGCGATCGGCGAAAAGCTATGCTGCAGGATATAGCCATCCTGACCGGAGGCCAGGCAATCTCCGAAGAACTCGGCATCCAATTGGACAGCATCGACATCAAGGACCTGGGCCAGGCTAAAAAAATAATTATCGATAAAGACAATACCACGATTATCGAAGGTGCCGGCTCGACAGACGATATTAAAGGCCGAATCGATCAGATCAAAAAAGAGATCGATATTAACACCAGCGATTACGACCGCGAGAAACTGCAGGAAAGACTGGCTAAACTGGCCGGCGGTGTGGCGCAAATCAACGTGGGAGCGGCTACGGAAGCAGAGATGAAAGAAAGAAAGGCACTCGTGGAAGACGCACTGCACGCCTGCCGAGCAGCAGTCGAAGAAGGTATCCTTCCCGGAGGCGGTGTGGCGATGCTGCGGACGCTGGAAGCGCTGGATAAAGTACGAGCGACCGGCGACGAAAAAGTCGGAGTTGATATTATACGCCGTGCCATATCGGCACCGATCAAACAATTAGCCGCAAACGCCGGACTCGAAGGAGCTATCGTAGCCCAAAAAGTTATCGAAGGCAGCGAAGGCAATCCGAACTTCGGCTATGACATAATGAGGGAAAAATACGGCGATCTGATGGAATTCGGTGTTATCGTGCCGACTAAAGTGGAACGCACCGCACTGCAAAACGGTGCTTCAATCGCCGGACTGCTGCTTACGACCGATGCGTTAGTGTCGGAAATACCGGAAAAGAAAGAAGCAGCACCAGCTATGCCGCCCGGCGGCGGGATGTATTAAGTGAGTTGTGAGTGACGAGTTGTGAGTGGTGAGAAAGACAAAATTCAGAATATAGAAGAAAAGAATGTTTTTGCCACGAATGAATCCGAATTTACACGAATAAAATAATGGTTGTAAGTTAGTCAGAATGGTGCGATACATCGCACCCTACTTAACAATTTGTAGAAAAAGTAAAAGGGCCGATGGGATTAACTTCCCATCGGCCCTTTCTTATTTGTAAGCGTTCACACTTTTGAGATATATCAATTTTCAATCAGGCCATACGGGACTAAAATACACAGGAGGACTGGTTTCCCAGTGATAAATCGCTGGGCTATTATCTTATGTCTCTACGGGACTTGTAAGTCATCCACCTCTTTGCTTTCGGCAAACAAGTTTGCCTACAGCAAAAAGGCGCCACCCATCCAAAAGCTCAAGACCACTGTAATTCCTTTGACCCCTTTAATTCTTCAGCAGTATGAGCATTATCCCGAGTAAGGCCAGGCAGATACCCAATGCTATTAGAAAACCTACCCAAGACTGCCGAGACGGCTTCATTATGAACAGCCCACCGGCCGTAAGCCAGCGTTTTGATGGAGGCACCGCCTGGTCGAGGGGAAGATTGAGCTTTTCTTCTTCTCCGATGGGTACATATATTTTCCTGAAGAATTTCTCGATGACCTGTGGGTCAGGTGGGTTGGTGAGCAGGCTTCCGATGATTCCGCCAAGTACCCCCGCAGCCATTGGCAACCCGATCGTATATTCACGTGACATCGACAAAGTATAGCGAGTAACAATAAAAGTAATCGCTGCCAAAATGGTACATGTGAACATTCCCGCGGAGTTCATTCTTCGCCAGAGAATACCCATCGCTGTTGTAATGCCCAGGAACGCCATGATATTGAAATAATCCAGGATCGCTGTTACCAGGTCCTTTCGCATCAGGATGGCCGCTATCAGGGCGGCTGTTATAACCAGCACTCCTACTACCCGTGTCACTTTCAGGGTTCGTGCTTCCGTGGCTTTTGGGTTGATGTAAACTTTATAGATATTCTGAGAGAAAAGACCGGCCACGGTAACCTGGACGGCGTCACCGGTTGACATGGCCGCGGCCATAACGCAGGCGAGCATCAGCCCCTGCAGAGCCGGAGGCAGCAGTGCCCGCACCGAATCGCCGAACGCGGCATCCGGATGTACGACGGATTGACTCTTGAGAAGATATGTAAGCCAGCACAGTCCCAGCACACACCAACCAATAGTGCAAAAGCGTTTCAGGATATTTCCATAACAAAAACCCATACGGCCTTCCCACTCTGTTCGCCCCGCTGCGCAGACCGTCATCAAATGCGTCTGCGCCATCATGCATATTGGGGCATTGACGCACAGAAGGATAACAACCCATAAATTAAACATTTTTGGGTCGAATATTCTCAAGTAGTTCGTGTTCTGCGTGCTCATTGCGGTAAGCGTTTCTCGTATTCCGGTTAAACCACCTATCATGCCCTTGTAGTTCATTGCCGCAGGTATTGCCAGAACAGAAAGAAGTATAATCATCAATCCCTGGACCATATCCGTCCGAATAGCGGCGATGATACCGCCCCAGTAGCCGTATATTACAAAGATCAATGTTGTTAATATAATAATCCCAAAAAACCATATTTCGCTTTCGCGGTATGTTATTTGGGATGAATTTTGTTGCTGTATATTATTTGTAACAGCAGTACTGCCGGCCGCCTTCGCCGACGTCTCGCCGGAAGCAGTATCTGATTTATGCGTTTGCACAACAGAACTTTCCTGGACGGCCTTGCCCATCATTCCTTGTACGGTGCGGGTGGTCGCCAGCATGGCGCTGGCCAAATATATTATCATTCCAATAGTGGCTACGATAATATAGAGTATGCACGAGGCCTTACTGTAGCGTTCCTGGAAAAAATCGGCCATTGTCAGGCATCGCATCCGTCGCACGACCGGCGCTATGAGCCAGTAGAACGGTGTGCCGAACATCCACATCCATGAGACCCAAATGCCGGAAGCACCGCTTGAGACGGTTTTGCTTATAACGCCGGCGGCATCACCGGGGTTGGTGCCTGCGCCAAAAGAGTGCATGATCATCATGCTCACACCAAATTGACGATTGCCCAGCAGGAAGCCTTCCTGGTTACTGATACTACGTTTGCTCCACCAGCCCACAAGAAGCATGCCGGCAAAATAAACGAGCAATACTATCCAGATAACATAGTTTAATCCGAGAAACTCCATTGTTTTCAGCCTTTACTGCAGATTTGGAAAATGCAAACTAATATTGATGCGGCCGCTAAAAGTCCAAAAAGCGGTCCCCATACTCCAAACTCGATTTTGACGTTTGCGTCAATATTTTCTCAGTTCCATAAATGTTTCAAATAAAGCCACAATGTTTTCCAAAGGAACATCGTCCTGAATATTATGCACCGTGCCGAAAATATAGCCACCATCAGGAGAAAGTTTTTTTATTCGTTCCGTCACATTTTGCCTGACTTGTTTTGGTGTACCCCTGGGCAGAATGTTTTGTGTGTCCACACCGCCGCCCCAGAATGAAATATCTTTTCCGTATTCTCTCTTTACTTTTTCCGCGTCCATATCCTTAGCGGTCAGTTGCAGCGGATTGAGTATATCAACTCCAATTTCAATAAAATCAGGGATGATATCGAAAATGCACCCGTCTGAATGAAAAAAGACATAAAACGGAGGAGGGAGCAGCTTCCGCTGCGCCTCAAAAAGTTGTTTATGGCGGGGTTTGATAATGTCTCGATACATCTGTGGAGAGATCAGAAAGCTCTCTTGGCCGGCCATGTCGTCCCCTTCGCGGATAAAATGGACATACGGCCCCAGGCGTTTCGCCGCTTCTTCGTAGAATTGAATTTTCAACTCAACCAGTTTGTCCAGCAGAGCCGCTGTAACTGCGGGGTTCCTCGCCATATCCATATAGAATGTCTCATAGCCCCTCAGTCGGCAGCCCATTTCAAAGATGCCCGAGCATATACTCTCCAGGATCACCG